>JBIPLL010000168.1:0-6180 GCA_044368425.1 Beijerinckiaceae bacterium | reverse complement strand
TGGCCCGCTCGGCGGGCGTGCGCACCGTCCATGTCATGAGCGGCCGGTGCCCCAGATGGCGCGCCAGATAGGGCGCCGCGCAGGGCAGATCCTTCACGCGCCAGGAGATGAAGTCGGGATTGCTTTCGCCGAAATGCAGGAGGTTGGCGAGGGCGTGCTTGCGCTGCGGCTCCATGACTTCCCACTCGGCATAGTCATAGGCGCTCTGCGCCACGATGCCGCGCGGGCGATCCGGCGTGAGCTGCCGCAGGCGGGCGACGATCGCCGGATCGAAGGACTTGATGGCGACCGGACCCTCATAGCCCATGACGACGGCCGCGACGCGGTCGGTCAGGCGTCCGTCGCCGTCGAAGCGGCTCTTGATCTCGAGGACCAGGGGCACGCGTCCGGCCAGCAATTGCAGGAAGGCGCCGAGCGTGGGGACCGTGTCGGCCGATCCCGTCAGGGCGATGCCGGAGAGCTCGGCTGCGGTGCGGGCATCCACCCGTCCCTTCGCGCCGGTCAGCCGGTCCAGCGTGAAGTCGTGGAACACCATCGCCTCGCCGTCCGCCGTGAGCTGGACGTCGCATTCGATGGCGAAGCCCTTTTCGATGGCGGCGCGGGCGGCCGCCGGCGAATTCTCGATCCGGCCGGCCGCCTTGTCGTGCAGACCACGGTGGGCGATGGGGCGGGCCGTCAGCCAGTCGGGCGCGAGCATCAGGCGACCTCGAACATGGCTTCGACCTCGACGGCCGCATCGGCGGGCAGTTCCGCGACGCCGATCGTCGAGCGCGCATGGCGGCCCCGGTCGCCGAGCGCCGCGACCATGAAATCCGAGGCTCCGTTCATCACCTGCGGCAGGGCTGCGAAATGCGGATCGGTATTGATGAAGCCGCCCAGCCGCACGCAACGCACGATCCGGTCGAGATCGCCGAGGGCGGCCTTGCATTGCGCCAGAAGGTTGATGGCGCACAGCTTCGCTGCCTCCTGGCCGGTCTCGAGCGAGATGCCCTGGCCCAGCTTGCCCTTGTGGGCGTCCGCCAGCTTGCCGTCGAGGCCGAAGCAGATCTGGCCGGAAATGATCAGCAGGTTGCCGGTGCGGACGAAGGGAACGTAATTTGCCACGGGGGCTGCGGCTGCGGGCAGGGTCACGCCGAGTTCGGCAAGCCGCGTTTCGATCTGGCTCATGGGCAACCTCCTGGAGCGGGCGAATGCCCGATGGGAACAATCGCGGGCGCGCGGCCTTGACCTTTCGGAGTCGGAAGCCGGCATGTCCGGTTTGTCGCCCAGCCGGCTCGCGCACTCAAGCGCCAAGGCTGCTCCGAGGCCGAGGCGAAGCTGCACCGCTGCGCTGCGGCGTTCGCGTGTGTTGCGGCAAAAGCGTTGAAAGAGTTATCCTGTCGCGCCCGGCGTCCATCCGACAGCCTCCTGGAGTGCCCCTTGAGATCCCATCTGCGTTTGCCGGCTTTCGTTATTCCTGCTGCGGCGGCCCATTCCGAGGCGACCTGTCGCGTCCCGCTCCTTGCTGCCGCACTCCTCGCTGTCACGTCCGCCACGCTCGTTTCGGTCCCGGCGGCTGCACAGGGGAAGCCGCTGCCGCTTCTGCCGCACCGGGCGGTCTATGACCTGACCCTCGACAAGGGCTCGAAGACGATCGAGGCCGCGCGGGGGCGCATCGCGCTCGAGTTTCGCGGCAATGCCTGCGAGGGCTATACGCTGCAATTTCGCCAGCTGACGGTGCTCGAGAGCGCCGAAATCGGCCAGCGGGCCTCCGATGTCCGCACCACGACGTTCGAGAGCGGCGACGGTCGGGAGTTCCGGTTTCGCTCCGACACCGTTCGCGGGAGCGGTGCCCCGCAGGTGACGGATGGCAGGGCGCGCATCGGGCAGGACGGAGCCGCCAGCGTGGTGGTCTCCCGTCCCGAGCGTGGCGAGACGACCTTCTCCGGCGAACGCGTCGTCTTCCCGACGGCGCATCTGGTCGAGATCATCGCGGCGGCGCAGGCGGGGCAGACGATCCACGAGGTGAAGGTCTTCGACGGATCGGAGGACGGCAAGACGGCCTATGAGACGCTCGCCGTGATCGGCAGGCGGATCAATGCCGGGGGTGCTGCGCCGACCGAGCCGGCGGCAGCCTCTGCCGCGCTCACCGAGGTGGCGCGCTGGCCGGTCAAGATCAGCTATTTCGCGCCCGGCACCGGTGAGCGCACGCCGATCTACAGCCTCGGCTTCGACCTCTATGCCCATGGCGTGGGGCGGGCGCTCAAGCTCGATTATGGCGATTTCAGCCTCTCGGGCGAACTCAAGCAATTCGAGGCACTGCCGGCCACGCCCTGCGAGCGCTGAACGACTCAGCGGCTCCTGTCGCGCAGGGTGATGCCCTGGATGACGGCCTTGTCGCCGAAGCGCGCGCGCAAGCTGTCCATGGCCGCCTCGCGGCGCGCATCGCGTGCCCGATCGGGCGCAGCCAGGTCGGGGCGGTCGGCGAGGTCGGCGGGGGCCAGATCGGCAGCGCCGATGCCGATGAGCCGGAAGGCATCGCGGCCGCACTCGATCCGCAGGAGTTCGTGCCCGGCCTCGTAGAGGCGGCGAGCCAGTTGGGTCGGCGGCAGGCCAGAGCGGTTGCGCGTGCGTATCCTGAAATCGGCCGTCTTCAGCTTCAGGGAGACGCTCGATCCTGCCACGCCCTTGGCCTTGAGGCGGCGTGAGACCTTCTCGCAGAGGCGCCACAGGATCGGCTCCAGATCCTCGATCCGGGCGATGTCGGTGTCGAAGGTCGTCTCGGCCGAAATCGAGATCGCCTCGCGCTCGGGCGTCACGCGCCGCTCGTCGCGGCCTTGCGCGAAGGCATGAAGGCGCAGGGCATCCTTGCCGAGGCGGGCGACCAGCACATCAAGCGGGAGGCGGGCGACATCTCCCAGGGTGCGGATTCCCGCCGAATGCAGCCGGGCAAGGTTCGCGGGACCGATGCCCGGAACGATGGAAACGGGACGGGGCCCGAGAAACGCGACCGCTTCCTGCCTGCCGATGACCGAAAATCCGCGCGGTTTGTCGAGGTCGGAGGCGACCTTCGCCAGGAACTTGCAATAGGACAGGCCGACCGAGACCGTGATGCCGAGGCGCTCCTCGACGCCCCGGGCGAACCGGGCCAGCACCCGCGCGGGAGGAGCGCCGTGCAGAAGGGCCGTGCCGGACAGGTCGAGAAAAGCCTCGTCGATGGACACGGGCTCGACAAGCGGGGTCAAGGCCAGCATTGCCTCGCGGACATGACGCCCGATGCGGGCATATTTGTCCATGTCCGGCTTGATGACGACGGCATCGGGGCAGGCTTCCAGCGCCTTGAACATCGGCATCGCGGAGCGCACGCCATAGGTCCGCGCGATGTAGCAGCACGTGGCAACAACCCCGCGCTTGCCGCCCCCCACGATGACAGGTCGGTCGCGCAAGGCCGGATCGTCCCGCTTCTCGATCGCCGCGAAGAAGGCATCGCAATCGACATGGGCGAGGGACAGCAGGCCGGCCTCGGGATGGACGACGAGCCGGGGGCTGCCGCAGGACTTGCAGCGGCGTGCGCCCATGGACGCATCGGCATCGCAATCGCGGCAGAAGATTGCGCTCATCCGGTGCCATCCCAGTGACCGCGCGGACCGGCAAGCTTCACATGCGCGCGCATCACGGCGGCGGGGTCGATGGCGTTGTCGGCAGCAAAGGCGAGAAGCAGGCTTTCGTCGCTGGCAAGATGGTCGAGAACGGCGGCAAGAAAGGCTGGCTGACGCGCCATTTCGCGCAGGTTTCCAGGCGTGATGCCTGTCAGCGCCACAAATCGCTCCAGGCGGGTTTCGTCGCCTGCGAGATAGATCAGGGCGGCAATCGCGATTTCGTCAGCATCCATCGAATTTCTCCGCCCGACGTTGAATATGGCCGCCAAAACCGGCCAGACAGGGTCCAGATGCGCTTCCGGCGTCAGGCGGGACGGGCGCTCGCTCCCGGCGTGGCTCGCATTTCCATATCGCGTGTGCATCCGCTTTGCGTTTCGTCAACATGTCGATGCTACAAAGTGCATCAGGGCGACGGGGACGTGAAGGGGCACTGGGCTCCTCGCGATGTGAGGGTCTTGTGTATGGGGAAGACGGTACTCATCGTCGAGGATAACGAGCTGAACATGAAGCTCTTCAACGATCTTCTCGAGGCTCATGGATATCTCACGCTGAAGACGTCCAACGGCATCGAGGCGATCGAACTCGCGCGCCAGCACAAGCCCAATCTCATCCTGATGGATATCCAGCTCCCCGAGGTTTCGGGACTCGATGTCACCAAATGGATCAAGCAGGACGATGAACTGCGCCATATTCCGGTCGTCGCCGTGACGGCCTTTGCCATGAAGGGCGACGAGGAGCGGATCCGGGAGGGTGGCTGCGAGGCCTATCTCTCGAAGCCCATCTCGGTCTCCAAGTTTCTCGAAACCGTTCGCCACTACATCCGGTAAAGGCTGCGTAGTCGCCATGTCCGCACGCGTACTCGTTGTCGATGATCTTTTTCCAAACGTGAAGCTTCTGGAAATGAAGCTGACGGCGGAGTATTTCGACGTCGTAACGGCCATGAACGGGCCGGACGCGCTTGCCGTTTGCGAGCAGGGCGGCTGCGACATCGTTCTCCTCGATGTCATGATGCCGGGCATGGACGGGTTCGAGGTCTGCCGCCGGATCAAGAATGCGCCCCTGACCGCCCATATACCCGTCATCATGGTCACGGCGCTCGATCAGCCGAGCGACCGGCTGAAGGGTCTGGATGCCGGGGCTGACGATTTCCTGACCAAGCCTGTCGACGATACAGCATTGCTTGCGCGGGTGCGCAGCCTCGTGCGCCTCAAGTCGGTGACGGACGAGCTGCGCATGCGTGCAGCAGCCTCCCGCTCGATGGGATTTGGCGATCCGCTCGCCGCCGCTGCCTCGGAGAACGGGCAGAATGGGCGCGTTCTGCTGGTGGAAGACCGGCCGAGCTCGGCGGAGCGCATGGTTGGCGCGCTGAGCGTGCATCACGACGTGAGTGTTGAGCCCAATCCGCATACGGCGCTGATCCGCGCGGCGGAGGAGGGCCATGATCTCGTGATCGTGAGCCTCGACCTGACCGACTATGACGGCCTGCGTCTGTGCAGCCAGCTTCGCTCGCTGGAGCGCACGCGCAATACCGGCGTCCTGATGATCGCGGAATCCGAGGACAAGCAGCGCATCCTGCGCGGGCTCGAGATCGGGGCCCACGATTTCCTCGTGCGTCCGGTCGACCGCAACGAACTGGTGGCCCGCGTGCGCAGTCAGGTTCGCCGCAAGAGGTTCACCGCGCGCCTGCGCGACAGCGTCAATGCGTCAATGGAGCTCGCGGTCACCGATCCGCTGACGGGGCTTCACAACCGCCGCTATCTCGACAACCACATGGCCGCGCTGTTCGACGAGTCCGCGATGCGGGCACGTCCCATGTCCGTGCTGATCCTCGATATCGACCGGTTCAAGCTCATCAACGATACGCATGGCCACGATGCCGGCGACGAGGTGCTGCGCGAGTTCGCCGTGCGTGTGAAGGCGAATACCCGCATCGTCGACATCGTTGCCCGGTTCGGTGGCGAGGAAATCGTCGTGGCGGTGCCCGATACGGCCCTCGAAGGGGCCTCGGCCATCGCGGAGCGCATCCGCGAGCGGATCGAGGCCGAGCCGTTTCCCGTTCATCGCGGCACGCGACAGATCCAGCTCACGGTGTCCATCGGCGTCGCGAGCCGGCGGGCCGGCGATCCGTCCTGCATGGAAATGCTGAAGCGGGCCGACGAGGCGCTTTATCGCGCCAAGGACAGAGGCCGTAATTGCGTTGTTTCGGCGGCCGCCTGACGTATTTGACATAATCTGCTGCTATCGTCAGCGCATCGACAGGACGCGCTGTGCACTCCTGCATGGGCACACCGCAGCTGCAAGCCTTAACCCTTAAGGTTGATGAAGGATGAAGGCTTGGTGGTGCCTTCTTCCGGTTTCCTCGTGCTGCGTGTCGCTGTATCAAAAACATGAAGTTATTTCGTGTTGCGATTTGCGAATGGCAGCCACGGAATACAGACTACCTCGCATTGACTCGGGTCCGCCGCATCTCCTGGGAAAATGTCGAGGTAAGGCCGGCTCGGGGGCGGTGCGCGTGGCCTCCTCATCCAGCCGCTCCCGGCCG
>JBIPLL010000167.1:0-6181 GCA_044368425.1 Beijerinckiaceae bacterium | reverse complement strand
GGAACACGCCCAAGCCGGAAGGCGCCATGACGAGCAAGATCGCAATCCCCCTGATCCAGCAGAGCGCGCGCATGCTCGTCGTCGACGACGACCCGCTGGCGCTCGAGATGCTGATCATGGTGCTGGAAGGCATGGGGCACCACGTGACCACGGCCGAAGACGGGCTCGCGGCCCTGGAACTGCTCGAACGCGAGCATTTCGAACTGGCCCTGTTCGATATCGACATGCCTCGGATGGGGGGGCTCGAACTGATCAACACGCTGAAGGCAGATGCCCGCTACGACCATATGCCGATCCTCGTCGTCAGCGGGCGCAAGGACAACGATGCGCTCAATTCCGCCTTTGACGAGGGTGCCGTGCTCTTCGTGCCCAAGCCGGTGAACTGGGACCTGCTCAAGGTCCAGGTCGAGCACGCGCTCGGGCTTGCGCGCCTGCGGACGCTGGGATTCGTCAGGAACTGAGGCCTGTTTGCGCGGAATTCGCGGACAGGTCAGATCGCGGCGATCCGGGGCTGCGGTGTCAGGACCACGCAATGATGCCCCATGGCATCGCCGCCGAGCACGTAATGGCGCTCCGGAAAGCTTTCCATCAGGTCTGTCTCATAGGCGGGCAGGGCCTCGATATCGCAAAGAACGAATTTCGCGGCCGCCACAATATCCTCTCGGTCGAGGACAGCGAGCACGCGCCAGCCTGGATTGTCCTGCAGGAAGCGGTGTACCGCCACGACCAGAAACGGGTAGCCCGGGTGCAGCATGTCGTCGAGCACGATCAGCCCGCGGGGATGCAGCACGGCTTTCGCGAGAGCGAGGTCGGCGGCGAGGCTGTCGAGGCTGTGATCGCCGTCGATGTGGAAGAGCCGCACCGGCCGGCTGCCGAGAAGCTTGCCGAACTCCTCGGGCGGCATGGTGCGGCTGTCCCGGCGCAGCGCCGTCCAGCATTCGGGCGACAGGCCATGGCGGGCGCAATTGGCGGCGAAGCGTCCGAATATGCCCGCATCCGGCCAGTCGAACAGGTCGAAGCCAAAGGCGTGTTCGCCCGGCTGCAGACCCAGCGCCATGGCGATGAAGAAGCGACCCTCGAACGTCCCGATCTCCGCGACATGGCCCGTGATGCCCAGCGCCGTCTGCCGTCGCATCAGGTGGCCGCACAGTCCCGCCGCGAAGCGCGAGGACATGCCGGGCACGCCCTCGTAGCCGTCGCGCAGATAGGCATCGATGCGCGGATCGCCCGAGGCGGCGAGAAGATCGGAGGGTTGGCCGGAGATCCCTGTCTGCATGATTGCGGCTCCTGTCAGCGGCCTGTTCAGCGGCCCTGGAAGATGAAGAAGGCGCCCGCCGCGATCAGGCTGAAGCCGATGAGATGGTTGAGCCCCAGGGACTCGCGCAGGAACAGTACCGAGAAGCCGGCGAAAACCACAAGCGTGATCACCTCCTGCATGGTCTTCAGCTCCGCAGCCGAATAGACCTGATGGCCGATCCGGTTGGCGGGAACGGCCAGCCAATATTCGAAGAAGGCAATGCCCCAGCTCGCCAGCACCGCGATCCAGAGCGGAGATGTCTTGAACTTGAGATGCCCGTACCAGGCAAAGGTCATGAACACATTCGACAGGACGAGCAGGACAATGGGCAGCAGATGCGGTGAGAACAGGCCGGTCGCAGGCAGGGCGGGCATGGGCGGATCCGAAGCGGCTGGGGGCGGGGCTCCCAGCGTTAGCACCGGGTGGCGCGCTGTCCAGTCGAGGCTGGCCGCGCGCGGTGTCCGGTCATGAAGCTGGCCGGGCTCGTTCTCTCCATCGCGGCTGTCGCCGCCCTTGCCCTCGCCCTTGCCCTCGCCGCCCTCGTCTGGCGCGGACCGGAGCCGGGGGGAATCGACGATCTCTATACGCTGCTGTTCGGCCCTGCCGATCTGGGGCCTGCCGATCCCGCCACGCTCGTGCGCCGGTCCAGTCCGAACGATGCGCTGGCCTGCCCGCCGGAAGCCTGCCGGGCGCCTGCCGACCTCTCCGTTCCGGTCTTCGGCGTCGAGCCCGAGGCCCTGCGGGCTGCTTCTGTCGCAGCCCTCATGGCGGAACCTGGCGCCGAGCGCGCCTATGCGGGCACGTGGTCCGACGAGGACCGCATCGTCGTGCGCAGTCGCCTGATGCGCTATCCCGACACCGTCAATCTTCGCGTGATCTCGCTGGGCGAAGGCCGATCGAGCCTGTTTCTCTACAGCCGCAGCCAGATCGGCTATTCCGACATGGGCGTGAACCGTGCCCGGCTCGAGCGCGTCATCGAGCGAATCAGGGCTCGTCTGCCGGTCGTCGCGGTGCCGTGACGCCTATTGCGCCGCGGCGATGGCCTGCGCGAGCGCCAGCGTGCGGCGCGCCATGTCCGCGTGAAGGCGCTCGACCATCCGGCCATCGATGGCGATGGCGCCCTTGCCGGCATGTTCAGGCCGGTCGAATACCTCGGCGATCAGGCGGGCGCGCTCGATCTCCTGCGCATCGGGGGCGAAGGTCGCATTGGCCGTCGCAAGCTGCCCCGGATGGATGACCGTCTTGCCGTCGAAGCCCGCATCGCGCGCCGCAAGGCATTCGGCGGCAAAACCGTCCTCGTCGCGGATGTCGTTATAGACGCCGTCGAGAATGTCGATGCCGTGGGCGCGCGCCGCGCAAAGTGCCAGCATCATCAGCGGCAGCATCGGGGCCCGACCGGGCACGAAGCGGATGCGCGTTTCCTTGGCGAGATCGTTAAGCCCAAGGATGAAGCAGGCCAGGCGCGTCCGGGGATCGCGGGCGCTGGCCGCGATGGCCTCGACCTTCAGGAACGCGGCAGGCGTCTCGATCATCGCCCAGACGCGCGTGGCTTCCGGCGTGCCGAGCGCGGCAAGGCGCGCGCCAATGCGCTGCAGCAGCTGCGGATCGGCGACTTTCGGCACGAGGATCGCGTCGGGGGCGGCAGCTGCCGCAGCATCGAGATCCGCCTCGCCCCAGGGCGTGTCGAGCCCGTTGATGCGGATCACAACCTCCCGCCGCCCGAAGCCGCCTGCCCTGACGGCGTCCACGACCTGCGCGCGCGCAGTGTCCTTCATGTCCGGGGAGACGGAATCCTCAAGGTCGAGCAGTACCGCGTCCGCCGGCAGGCTGCGCGCCTTGTCGAGCGCACGGGCATTGGCGCCGGGCATGTAGAGCGCGGAGCGGCGCGGGCGGATAATCTCGTTCATCGGGCGACCTCGGACAGAAGCTGCGTGCGGGCTATCCTGCCTGCGGATAGCATCTTGCACTGCAGCATAAGCAGGGTCGTCCGCGACGGCCAGTGCCGCAGGCGGGGTGCGGATTCATCCTTTGGCCGAACCGGACCCTATTTTCCGGACGCTTCCCGGGTTGCGGCTTCCCTTGCTGCCGCGTCTTTGAAGCTCGCGTCCTTGCCGTTTCCTTCCCGGCTGCCCTTCGGCAATTTCTCGGCAATGCCCAGCAATTGCTCGCGGCGGTCCATCTCGCGCCAGACATCCTCGGGCGCGATGCCGAGTTCCGCCCAGAGGACGACGAGATTGTAGACGAGGTCGGCGCTCTCGTTGACGATGGAGGGACGATGGCCGACCATGGCATCCAGTCCGACCTCGACCGCCTCCTCGGCAACCTTCTTGGCCATCTTGGCGACGCCCTCGCGCAACAGGCGCGCGGTCCGGGAATCGGCGGGGTCCTGATCGCGGGCAGCGAGTACGGCGCGGTAGAGGCGGTCAATCGAATCAGTCATGTCGCCTGCACCATTGCATGAAGCGGGAGACCAATGTTCGCGCGTAAAGGTTGCGGTTCCTTGCACAATGGTCAGGCGACGAGCGTTGCAAACGTGGCTGCAACGCGTTCGTAGACAGGGCGCTTGAAGGGAATGATCAGGTCGGGCATGCGCGACAGGCGCTCCCATCGCCACGCCTCGAATTCGGGCCGGTGGGCGCCGCCGCCGGGCGAGAGAATGTCGATCTCGTCGTCCTCGCCCTCGAAGCGGAACGCAAACCATTTCTGCGTCTGGCCGAGCCAGCGACCCTTCCAGGCCTGCTTCGCAATCTCGGCCGGCAGCTCATAGGCAAACCAGAAGGGAGCCTCGCCGATCAGGCGGGCCGAGCGCACATTCGTTTCCTCGTGCAGTTCGCGCGCGGCGGCGAGCGCCGGGTCCTCGCCGGGATCGACCCCGCCTTGCGGCATCTGCCAGCTGTGGATGGCATCCACATGCTCGGGTCCGCCCTCGGCCCGGCGACGGCCCGCAAAGACGAGGCCCTCGCGATTGATCAGCACCACGCCGACACAGGGGCGATACCCTTCATGCGGGGTCGGCGAGGGCGCGGGCCCTGTCGGGAAAAAGGCAGATGCAACTGACGACATGAGCGTTCCACCGCGAGCGGGCAGGGTCGGGACCTGCCATTGCAGATAATGCCCGGCACCGCCAGCGCCACCCGTGCTGCCGGTGCGCGGTCAGGCGCCCCGCTTCGGCATGAGCGCGGTTACCGGCACGAGGAGGAAACCGCGCTCCTCGAGCGATTTGGTCCAGCGCCCGAGCCGCTCGACGCTGAGGGGCAGGGCGGTGGCGATGCCGATGGCCTGGCCGCGTTCCCGGGCGAGGGTCTCCAGCCGGGCCAGCTCGCGATCGATGGCGTCGGGGCGGGCCAACGCATCAATCACGACATCGGCGCGCAGGGCGGGAACCTTCTGGGCCTGTGCGCCCGCCACAAGTTGCGAGCGTGGCGAGGAGCCGTCGTCCAGTGCCAGCAGGCCGCGCTCGGCGAGATCGCGCAGCACCGGCACCAGCGCGCCCGCATCGGCGGTAAAGCGGGCACCCATGAAATTGACGATGCCCACATAGCCGGTGAAGCGGCCCATGACCCAGTGCAGCTTCTCGAGATTATCGGCGGTCTTGCCCTCGGCCGTCAGCGTGTGCGGGCCGGGATCGTTGTCGGGATAGTCGAAGGGCTCCATCGGCACCTGGAGCAGCACCTCGTGGCCGTCCTCGCGGGCGCGGGCCACATGGCGCTCGAGATCGCCGCCATAAGGCGCAAAGGCGAGGCTGATCTGGCCGGGAAGTCGCGAAATGGCGTCGCCGGTCGCAACCTGGCTGATGCCGAGCCCGGTCACGACCAGCGCGATGCGCCCGACGGGCTTGACGCCCGATGGCAGGGTGCCAGCCGAGGGTCGGGCATAGACCTCTGCCGGACGCGCGCCGTCCTGGCCGATCCGCGGCAGGAGGCCATGGCGCGCGCGCTCCACCAGCCGCCTGTCCGGCGCCGGCGCAAGCGTGGTCGTCACCGGCTCGGGAAGCCGGATGATCACCGAACCGGGCGCACCCTCCCCGCCGCCGCGCACGACGGAGACCCCAGCCTCGTTCTCGAGCTGGCTCGCGGTGGCGGGGCCGCGCGGCGGCTGCACCGGAGGGGCTTCGGCAACGGGCGGCGTCGGCGCAACCGGCGCAGCCGGACGCTCGACAATCTGGCTCATGGCATGCGGCTGGCCGCCGAGCGGGTCATCAACAAAGGCGATGTAACCCGTCAGGCCCAGCGCGAAGAGGCCGAGCGACCCCATGATGACGCGCGCGACCGACAGGCGGCCGGCCATACCCCGACGGGCGATGCGCGGGGCCTTGGTCTTGCGCGGCAGGGGCTTCGTCAGGTCGTCGGGCGTGGCGTCGGCCATGTCGCGGGGCAACCCCCTCCATCTGTCGGCGATCGATTCGGATCAGCAATGGACAGCCGGCACCGCGAATCACAACGGCCCCGTCTTCGCGCGATGCGAACGGGGCCGTGAGCTTTCGTCAAGCGGCAGTGCCGGCTTTGCGGCCAATTCGACCGCATCAGCGGACTTGCGGCCCGGATACCGGGTGCCTTCGCACCCGGGTCCTCAGTTGGGAACGGGCGCTTTCGCACCCAGATCCTTAGTTAGGGACGGGTGTTTTCACACCCGGGTCATCAATTAGGGACGGGTGCTTTCGCACCCTCTTGCGGATTTGCCGCGCCCTTCTGCACGCCGCGCAGCAGATCGAAGGCTGCGTTGAGCTGCTTGTCCTTGGTGGCGTCAGTCGGGACATAGGACGAGGAGCCAGAGCGCTCCTGCTTGTCCTGTGCGCCGAGATGGCCCCGCAGTCCTGCCTCACCCTTGGTCTCGTCCTTGCCCTTGATCTCTTCGGGGATGTCCTGAAGCACCTCGGTGTCGGGA
>JBIPLL010000166.1:0-6183 GCA_044368425.1 Beijerinckiaceae bacterium | reverse complement strand
TGCCGCTGCTCTTTGTCAGCGCACTTGTGGCGCTGGCTGGCGCGCGCTCCTTCTTGGCGGAGCGTCCGGTCGATGCGATCGGGCAGGGGGTGGTTGCGGGATTTATCGCTGTCGTTGCGGTGTTTGGCCTGATCCAGCCCGTCCTGTCGTCGCTGAAGCTGTCGCCGCGCCTTGCCGCAGCAGCAAAGGCCGTGGGATGCGAGGCGCCGGCCATTGTCACTGCCGGCTATCGCGAGCCCAGCCTCGTTTTCCTCGTGGGAACCGAGCTTGCCATGGCCGATGGCGCGGAGGCGGCGCGTTTCCTGACGCGGGGGGGGTGCCGGATCGCTTTCGTGACGCAGCGGGAAGATGCGGCCTTCCAGGCGGAGCTGGCGCGGCTGTCGCTTCGGCCGGCGATGGTGACGCGTGTAACTGGCTTCAACATCAATGGCGGACGCAAGCTCGACATTGGGGTTTTTGCCGTCAGGCCGTGACGGGGACGCGGCGCTCCTGTATCAGGGCGCGCGACGGCGCAGGACGCGCCGGCTCGACGAGGACGCAGTGTGGACGGCAGGCTTCAGGATCCCCGGCAAGGCGAGGTGCGGCACGACGTGACCGCGCCCGAGCCTGTCGTGCTCAGCGTCGTCGTGCCGGTGCGCAACGAGGCGGGGAATATCGAGCCGCTGATCCGCGAGATCGCCTCTGCCTGTGCGTCGGTCGGCGTCTTCGAGATCGTCTATGTGGATGACGGGTCAAGCGACGCGACTCGCGCCGAACTTCAGCGTCTTGCGGACGTATTCCCGATGCTGCGCCATCTTCGCCACCGCGAAAGCTGCGGCCAGAGCGCGGCGGTGCGCACCGGCGTGCGGGCAGCACGGGGCGCCATCGTCTGCACGCTGGACGGGGACGGCCAGAACGATCCGGCCTTCATCCCGCAACTCGTCGCTGCGTTGCAGGCGGGGGGCATGGGCACAGGACTTGCGGCGGGCCAGCGGGTCGGGCGCAAGGATACCGGCTTCAAGAAGGTCCAGTCGCGGATCGCCAATGCGGTGCGCGGACGTATCCTCAAGGACGGCACCCGCGATTCCGGCTGCGGCCTCAAGTGTTTCCGCCGCGATGTCTATCTCGCCTTGCCCTATTTCGACGCGCTGCACCGGTTCATGCCTGCCCTGGTGCGGCGCGAGGGCTTCGCGATCGTGCATGTCGATGTCGTGGACCGCCCGCGTCTGTCGGGCGTTTCCAATTACGGCTTCTTCGACCGGCTGTGGGTGGGCATTCTCGACCTCTATGGGGTCTGGTGGCTGATACGGCGGCGACGCCGCATCCCGCAACTGGAAGAGGGCGCCTGATGCTGCTCTATTTTTCCGAGGAACTCGTGGATTACCTCTACGACGTCTTCGTTGCCCGCTTCGACTTCTGGCTCGCCTTCGGGATCGTCGCGCAGCTCCTGTTCACCGGCCGGTTCCTTGTGCAGTGGCTGGCCAGCGAGCGGGCAGGGCGCAGCGTCGTGCCGATGGCGTTCTGGTTCCTGTCGATTGCAGGGGGCACCATGACGCTCGTCTACGGGCTGGTGAAACGTGAGCCTGTCATCATCATGGGGCAGGCCTTTGCGGTGTTCATCTATCTGCGGAACGTTGTCCTGATCCTGCGGGCCAACGGGTCAGACAAGGCTGGGACGGGCGCGTGAGCGACAAGACGGCATTTCCCGAAACTGGAACTGGCCAGCTTCCGCAACACGATCTGCCACGCAACGATCTCGCTGCGACCTTGGCCATCGCCTGGCAGATGCTGGCAAGAGGCGTCGTTGACAGGCGCAGCCCCCTGCATACGCCGATGATTGCCACGACGGGTCTCGACGGGCGCCCGAGACTGCGCGCTGTCGTGTTGCGGGGCGTCGATGCCATCTCGCGGACGCTGCGCTTCCATACCGATGCGCGGTCGGACAAGATCGCAGAGCTTGCAGCCGATCCCCGGATCGCGCTGACGGGGTACGACGCTGCGGCGCGGGTGCAGATCCGGGGCGAGGGCACTGCCACGGTTCATGCCTGCGACACGACCGCCGACCTCGCCTGGGAAGGCTCGCGACCTTTCAGCCGGGTCTGCTACGGCGTCGAGCCGGGGCCGGGCGCGTTGATCGAAACGGGCGGTGCGTTCCGCCTGCCCAGCCTCGCCGAGGAGATCGCGCAGGGGCGGGAGCATTTTCGGGCCGTCATCCTGCGCGTCGACAGCCTCGAATGGCTGCATCTGGGCCATGAGGGCCACCGGCGTGCGCATTTCGAGCTTGGAGCCGGCGAGCCTGTCGCTCGCTGGCTTGTGCCCTGAACGGCGCGTCGGTCAAAGCGTCGCGCGAAGGCGCGCAAAGCCCGAATCGAGGTCAGCCTTCAGATCCTGCGTGTCCTCCAGCCCGATCTGGAAACGCAGGGCCGGGCCTTCCGGCTCCCATCGCGTCACGGTGCGGTAGGTCGCGCAATCGAAGGGGATGACGAGGCTTTCGAAACCGCCCCAGGAATAGCCCATGCCGAACAGTTTGAGCCCATCCAGCATGGCGGCGACGGCCTGACGGGAGGCCGGCTTCAGGATGACGGAGAAGAGGCCGGACGATCCCGAGAAATCGCGCTTCCAGAGGTCGTGCCCGGGGCAGTCCGGCAGTGCCGGGTGCAGGACGCGGCTCACTTCGGGGCGGGCCGCAAGCCAATGGGCCATATCCAGCGCCTGGCGCTGGGCCTCGCGCAAGCGCAGGTCCATCGTGCGCAGGCCGCGAAGTGCCAGGAACACGTCTTCCGGTCCCGCACACATGGCGAAGGCGTCGAATGTGGCGCGCAGTCGCGGCCAGGCGTTCGCGCTGGCCGAAACAAGGCCCAGCAGCAAATCCGAATGGCCGCCGAGATATTTCGTGCCCGCCTCGATGGCGAGATCGACCCCGCGCGCATGAGGCGGGAAGAAGATCGGCGTCGCCCAGGTATTGTCCATCAGCACGAGAGCGCCGCGCGCGTGTGCGACCTGCGCGATGGCGGGAATGTCCTGCATCTCGAAGCTTTGGGAACCCGGCGCCTCCGTCAGAACCGCCGTCGTATTCGGGCGCATCAGCCCGGCAATGTCGGCGCCGATCCACGGATCGTAATAGGTCGTCTCGACGCCGAGGCCCTTGAGGACGGTGTCGCAGAAATGGCGCGTGGGCCGATAGGCGGAATCGGTCACGAGCAGGTGGTCGCCGGCCCGGACGCTCGCCAGAAGCGCAATCGTCACCGCCGCGAGCCCGGACGGCACGAGCACCGTACCCGCCGCGCCCGACAATTCGCTCCAGGCGTCTTCGAGGGCGCGCGTGGTTGGCGTGCCTTGGGTGCCATAGATGAAGCGCCCGCGCCGTTCGACGAGATCGTCATAGGTCGGGCTGAGCACGGTCGAGCCGCGATAGATCGGCGTGTTGACGAACCCGAACTGCTCGTCGGGGCGGCGGCCTGCCAGCACCATGCGGGTGCGCGCGCCCAGGGCCGCGCGTTCATCATCACTCATTCCGTCCACGATCGTCCTCGCTTGCTTGCGCGGACCCGACGTCCCCGCGCGGCCGCACAATAATTGCGGGGGGCTTGCTGTCGAGGGGGTGCAGCCCCAGTTGCGCTCGTGCCGGGTTATCGGGCACCTTGACCCATCGATCAAACTCTAATCAGATGAGGTCATGGGGGTCCGGTCGCAGTCGGGCGAAAAACGCTTGAGGTTGCGATTGCAAACCCGATGAAAGCGGAACGGAAAGCCGGCACTCAGCCGGCACCGCCGCACCAGAGTGGGAGAACAGTTTACATGAAGAAGTTCATCGCTTCGTTCGCGCTTGGCGCCGCCGCCATGGTTGTGGCCGGTTCCGCCGTTGCGCAGGACGTCAACAGCCCGACCCTCAACGCGATCAAGCAGCGCGGCTCGGTCAATTGCGGCTCGAATCCGGGTCTCGCCGGCTTCGGTGTTCCGGATGCCCAGGGCAACTGGGCGGGCCTCGACGTGGACTATTGCCGCGCTATCGCCGCAGCGATCTTCAACGATCCGACCAAGGTCAAGTTCATCCCGCTGTCGTCGAAGGACCGCTTCACCGCGGTTCAGTCGGGCGAAGTGGACGTGCTTGTCCGCAACTCGACCTGGACCATGTCGCGCGACACGTCGCTCGGCCTCGATTTCCCGGCCATCAACTATTATGACGGCCAGGGCTTCATGGTGCGCAAGAAGCTTGGCGTCTCCTCGGCGCTTGAGCTGAATGGCGCCTCGGTCTGCACGCAGCAGGGCACCACGACCGAGCTGAACCTTGCTGACTTCTTCCGCGCCAACAAGATCAAGTATGAAGTGGTGGCGTTCGCCTCTGCCGACGAGACGATCAAGGCCTATGATGCTGGCCGCTGCGACGCCTTCACGACTGACGCCTCCGGCCTCTATGCCGAGCGCCTGAAGCTCACCAATGCCGATGACCATATCGTGCTTCCCGAGATCATCTCGAAGGAGCCGCTCGGGGCGGTGATCAAGCACGGCGATTCCGTGTGGCGTGACATCGTGGCCTGGACGCATTTCGCCATGCTGAATGCCGAGGAACTCGGCGTGACCAAGGCGAATGTCGACCAGATGGCCAAGTCCGACAATCCCGAGATCAAGCGCCTGCTCGGCGCCGAGGGCAAGTTCGGCGAGGCGATCGGCCTGAGCAATGACTGGGTCGTGCGCATCGTGAAGCATGTCGGCAATTACGGCGAATCCTTCGAGAGGAACGTCGGTGAGTCGTCCCGCCTGAAGATCAAGCGCGGCCAGAATGCGCTGTGGACCAAGGGCGGCCTGCAATACGCTCCGCCGATCCGCTGATCTGATCGACCGGTGCCCGCCTCGCGCGGGCACCGGTTCGCTTTCCGTGGCCTTGTTCGAGCTCCGGCTGTCTGACCGGTGAGCTGATCGTGTCCGGATCGGTGTCCGCCCGCATCAAGCTTGCATGACCGAGCCGCTCATGTCCGAACCATGACCGATCCGGTCTTGTGCCGGATGCGCTGAAAGCGTGCCCATTGTCGATGACGGCTGGTACAGTTCGTGCAAGCGTTTCGTTTGGGACGTGGCCCGGATATTTGGCCGCGTGACCCATTGACGCATCATTTTCCTGGAGTTTGCCGTGGCGAGTGGTCCTGACGTCAAGCCTGCCCGCGCCTCGCTCGTCAACGACCCCGCCGTTCGCGGCATCGTTTATCAGGTGCTGCTGCTCGGCTTCCTCGCCTTTCTCTTCTACGAGGCCTGGACAAATGCGGTCCAGAACCTGCGGGCGGCCCGGATCGCGTCGGGTTTCGGTTTCTGGAACAACACGTCCGGCTTTGACGTAAACCAGAAGCTCGTCAGCTATGATGCGACCTACACCTATGGTCGCGCCTTCCTTGTCGGCCTTCTCAACACGCTGCTCGTCGCCGGACTTGGCATCATCTTCGCGACCATCCTCGGGTTTCTCGTCGGCATTGGCCGGTTGTCCAAGAACTGGGTCGTGGCCCAGTTGTCGATGGTCTATGTCGAAGTCATCCGGAACCTGCCGCTCCTGCTTCAGCTCTTTTTCTGGTACAATGCGGTCCTCAAGCCGCTGCCCAGTCCGCGCCAGTCGCTGGAACTGGGGGCCGGCTTCTTTCTGAACAATCGCGGGCTGTTCCTCCCCAAGCCGAACTTCGGCGACGGGGCGGAGGCGATGCTCTGGGCGCTTGTTATCGCCTTTGTCGCGGCGATTGCATTCCGGATATGGGCAAAGCGGCGCCAGGCCGAGACCGGCCGGCAATATCCGACGGGGCTTGTCGCGACCGGGCTGATCATCGGCCTGCCGGTGATCGCCTATTTCGCAGCCGGTCAGCCGGTCAGCTTCGACAGGCCGTCCCTGCGCGGCTTCAATTTCGCCGGCGGCCTGCAGATATTCCCCGAATTCGTGGCGCTTCTGCTCGGTCTCTCGACCTATACGGCGGGCTTCATCGCCGAGGTGGTCCGGGCCGGGATCCTGGCCGTGTCGAAGGGGCAGACGGAAGCCGCCTCCGCGCTGGGCATCAAGAGCAGCCATACGCTACGGCTTGTCGTGGTGCCGCAGGCCATGCGGGTGATCATCCCACCATTGACCAGTCAATATCTGAACCTGACCAAGAATTCATCGCTGGCCGTTGCGATCGGCTATCCGGATCTCGTCCAGGTCTTCACGGGCACGGTCCTGAACCAGACCGGCCA
>JBIPLL010000186.1:0-5836 GCA_044368425.1 Beijerinckiaceae bacterium | reverse complement strand
ATCCGCCCTGCTTCACCTCGAAGCGCGCATCGTTGACGCTGAAGGTCGCGCCTGCCACGTCGGGATCGACCAGCGTCAGGTTAGCCACACGGATGCCGGCGGCATTCTCCGCAACCGGCCCGAGGGCAACAATGCGCAGGTCGGTCGCCGGCTCATCGACATTCGTGATCTCGATGCGGAACACTTCCGCGTGGAAATTGCCCGCGCCGTCCTCCACGAGAATGGTGATGTCGTGCCAGCGCGCGTTCTCGAAATCGAGACCATGCCCGGTCGTCATCAGGCTCTGTCCGTTCAGCCAGAAACGCCCTCCCGCGTCGTCGAGAAGCGTGAAGGTGAAGTCGTGGTTGTTTCCGGTCGTCGTCACGCCGATGAGGCCAATCGGCGTCCCGCCCGGCATGTTCTCGGCCACGGGCGCTCCGGCGACCACGAGATCGAGCTCGCCCTCACCCCCGAAATCGACGAGTTCCGGCTCGTAGGTCCGCACGGGCGCCGTATTCTGGCCCCGGATGGTCGAACCCATCGTGAAGCCGCCCTCCAGCGTGTTGTGGCCGGTGATCAGCAGCTTGGGCGTGCCGTTGAACGAGATCCAGGTCTGAGGCGCCGAATAGGTGCCAATCGTCTTGAGTGCGCTGTTGTTCGAGACCTCGACCTGCCCGATTCCATTATTCGTGAGCGAATGGAACGTGATGATCGAGTTGTTGCCCGGCCGGACCGTATCGACGAACGTGTTTCCAATGACGTCGAGCTTCTCGATGTCGCCATAGACACGCACGACACCCGTCGATGACAGGGTGGATGTGTTGCCGGTTTCAAGGAATGTATTGAAGCTGATCTTCGAATGGCCGATCGCCTCGCTCAGCTTGACGACGGCAAGATCACGACCGCTGCCATTGCTCGGAATCGGCATGTCCTCGAACGTGTTGCCGACGATCTCGATGTCGCGGGCAAACCCGTTGATGACAGGCTTGACGATGATGCCGGACGCTTCCGACCCGTTGGAGCGCGCGTTGTAATAGGCGGCTCCCGTATCGACGATCCGGTTGCCCTCGATGATCAGGCCAAAGGCCTTGGCATAGATCGCGTTGGAGTCCTCCTGGCCCAGAAGACCTTTCACACTCACGATCTCGTTGTAGCTGATCTTGTTGTCGCCACGCTGCGCGCTGAATATGCCGCGAACGTCGGCAAAGACGGCGGCATTTGTATCCTGATAGGTGCCGATCGACTCGATGTCGTGGGCGTAATTGTTGACGATGGACAGCTTTGTGAAATGGTTGGGGTCGCTGCCGACATAGTCGGTGCCGATCTTGAAGCCGGTCTGCACGCCGTTCTGCTTCACATCGGGCTGTGCACGCAGGCCCTTGGCATCGCGCCATTCGTTGTTGGCGGCATTGACCTCGGTCCAGTACAGGCTGTCGATATCCAGAATGCCATAGGTGCCGATCAGCTCGTTGGCATGGAACTCGACCTTGCCCATCTTCGTTGTGTCGGAAACGAAGGTGAACGCGTTCTCGCAGTTGCGGAACACGCAATGGGCGATGTCGATGCCCGGCCCCACGCCGCCTGCACCCGCCTCGACAGCGAGGTCGCTATTATGCTCGCCGGATTGAAACCGGCTGAAGTAATATTTCGTCGTCGAATGATAGGGCGCGCCGTCGCTCAGCTTGGCAAAGCCGCCGACGGGCTGACCGAAGCCCTCGAATTCGAGGTTTCGCAGCGTGACCGACTGGTCCTTAAGGTAGAGCCAGCAATCGACAGTCTCGGCCACGAATTTCGGCGGCGTGTCGCCATAGCCGTAAATGCCCTTGGGCGCTTCCCGTGGCTGGCCGTCCACGACATAGGTGCCGGAGCCGATCTTGCCTGGCACGCCAAGCGCGACGCAGGCATCAAGCCAAGCATCGATTGACGGAAAATCCTTCGCATCCAGCGCATTGGCTGGAATATCGGTCGACGGGTTGTAGCTGGGGACCTCCGGCGGCTTGTAGTCCAATCCCCACGGACGAGGCTGGAGGCCGGATGTCGGCGAGGCCAGATTCGAAGCATAGGCTCCGAGGTCTGACAACGTGGATGAGGCGGCCATAGGCTCTCCCGAGGTTCGAGAGTGAAAACGGATAAGACCAGTACCGCCGCGACTGTTCGTCTAGACGGAATGGTCGACCAACGCAACTGGTTTCGCGAAATGCGTTAACCATGAAGTGTCACGGAAGAACGTCCTGCCGATGTCAATCTTCTGACATAAGCGGGAAGGAGTTCTAGCGAAACCGCTCGATATTGAAGCAAACGCAGACCAGAACTTGAGCTTTTGCCGCGTTCTGTGCCCCAATTCGATGCAACGCAACTTTGAAGCCCTTCTGGGCTCCGCGTGATTCGCTACCGATTCGCCTACAATAACGTTCTTTGTGTGTTGCGACGAGAGCCCTGTTGCATAATGGATCATTCAAGCCGGCCCTTCGTCTTCGCACGGTTCGGGTTGGCGCGAGCCGCCGGCTGCGGACGCACGGGGGGATTTGGCCGGCAGACGAAGTTGAACCCCATGGCGCAATGTGGCGTTGTCCTGCTGCGGCCCCATCGGCCGGCCTGACAAAACAATGACGCCATGTGCACGAAAGCCATTGCATGTGACGTCGTGTTGACGATTTGATGACACGCTTGCACACGGGTGCAGCAGCGCGCGGAGGAACGGAACGAGTTGGGTACGACAGCGGTAGCCGGGCATACAATTCTGATCAACCTGCTGGGCGGCATCGCCCTGCTGGTCTGGGCCACGCGCATGGTGCGAACCGGCGTGCTGCGAGCCTTTGGCGAGCGGTTCCGGCGCTGGATCGGCCAGGCGACCTCGGGAGCCCTGCGTGCCTGTCTCACGGGCATGGCGGTGGCGACGGCCGTCCAGAGTTCGGCCGCGACCGCGATGATTGTCGTCTCCTTCACGCAGCGAGGCCTTGTGGCGCTTGCCCCTGCGCTCGCCGTGATGCTCGGCGCCGATATCGGATCGACGCTTGTCGTGCAGGCACTGGCCTTCAATCCCGGCGCACTTGTTCCCTTCGCCCTGATCGGCGGTGTCGCGACCTTCATGTTTGGGCGTGATGCGCTGACCCAGCAGGTCGGACGCATCCTGATCGGCCTCGCGCTGATGATCATGGCGCTTGGCATGATCGTGGGTGCGAGCCAGGCGCTGCGCGGCAATCCCGCGCTTGGCCTCGTTCTGGGGCAGATCGCGCAGGATCCGTGGCTGGCACTGGTTTTTGGCGCGCTCTTCGCCTGGCTGCTGCATTCGAGCGTGGCGACGGTGCTCCTCGTCGCATCCCTTGCCGCCAGCGGGCTGCTCCCGGTCCAGGGCGCCATCGCCATCGTGCTGGGCGCCAATATCGGCTCTGCACTTATCCCGATCGGCCTGTCCTGGCAGGGGGAGGCCTCGGCTCGGCGCGTCCTGATCGGCAATCTTGCCTTTCGCGCGGTGGGTGCCATCGTGGTCCTGCTGGCGCTCCATTGGCTGGCGCCTTTCGTTGCGGCCATCGAGGCGGATCCCGCCCGTCAGATCGCGAACGCCCATACCCTGTTCAACGTCGCGGTCGCGGCCGTCGGCCTGCCTCTGATCTGGCCGGTCGCACGGCTGCTGGAGCGCTGGCTTCCCGATCCTGCGCCTGAGGGCGAGAGGCGGCTTGCCCATCTGGACGAGAGCCTGATCGCCCGGCCCCAGCTCGCGCTGGGCCAGGCCTCGCGCGAGGTCATGCGGCTTGCCGACATGGTGGAGATCATGCTGCGCGAGACGATCCTCGCCTTCGATGCGCAGGACGAGGCCCGCCGCAAGCAGGTGAAGTCGCTCGACGAGGGCGTTGACCGCCTGCAGGAAGAAATCAAGCTCTATCTGACGCGCCTGACGCGCGAGAAGCTCAGCGAGGAAGAGGGAAGGCGCGCCTTCGACCTCATCCTGTTTACGACCAATCTCGAGCATATCGGCGACATCATCGACCGCAACCTGCTTGAGCTTGCAGCCAAGAAACAGCGCCTGCAGCTTGGCTTCTCGCCGGAAGGCTGGGCCGAGATCCAGGCATTCCATGCCCGCGTCGTCGAGCAGATGCGCCGGGCCGTCACCGTGTTCGTCACGCGTGACCCTGCCATGGCCCGCGAGCTCGTCGAGGAGAAGGATCTCCTGCGGCTCGCCGAGCGGGAGGCGGTCCAGACCCATCTCGAGCGCCTGCGTGCGGGAAAGGTTGCCTCGATCGAGACCAGCTCGCTGCATCTCGACATCCTGCGCGATCTCAAGCGCATCAATGCGCATATTACGTCGGTCGCCTTGCCGATCCTCGAGGCCAACGGCGAGTTGCGCGGCTCGCGCCTGCGCCCGGCTCTGGCGGAAGCGTCCTGAGACATCAGGCTGCCTGATAAGAAAAAACCCCGGTGGCGTGCCACCGGGGTGCTCGGCTGAAGAGGCCGTGAGTTGTCAGACGAACAGGAAGTCAGAGGCCGTGATGTTGGTCGCGGCCATGTCCTTGATCAGGAACGTATCGCTCGCGCCGATCTTCGAGACCAGCGTGTCGAGCCCCGACTGGGTCACGCTCAGGTCGTCGAAGGTCAGGCCGGAGCCGCGGAAGTCGAAGCGATCGGAACCGTCCTCGAAGTCGCGAACGATGTCGTTGTCGAAGCGCGACTGGAAGAAGAACGTGTCCGCGGAGGACAGCCCGCCGCGCAGATCGTCATTGCCAAGGCCACCGAAGATGAAGTCGTTTCCGCCTTCGCCGCTGATGATGTCGTCGCCGTCATCGCCATAGAGCCGGTCGGCATCGCCGCCACCCGAGATACGGTCGTTGCCGGCCCCGCCCCGGATGATGTTCTCGCTGTTCGATCCCTTCAGGACGTCGTCGAAACGCGAGCCCTGCAGGTTCTCGATCGAGGCGTAGGTGTCGCCGGCCGCTTCGCCGGTATTGGTCAGGAAATTCGACAGGTCCGCTCGCACGGCGGCCGAGGCATTGGCGTAGGAGGCCGTGTCTGAGCCCTCGCCGCCGACCAGGATATCGGCGCCAAGCCCGCCTTCCATCCAGTCGTCGCCGCCCGAGCCTTCGAGCCGGTCGTTGCCTTCGCCGCCATTCATATAGTCGGCGCCGCTGCCCGCGATGAGCATGTCGTTGCCGGCACCGCCGTCGAGCACATCGTTGAAGAAGAGGCCTTCCGGGTTCCAGTTTGCGAGCAGGATCGTCCAGCCGTCATTGCTGGCGCCATTGACGTCGCCGCCATTGACGAGGCCGCCATAGAGTTGGTCGTCGCCGGCACCGCCCGACAGCCAGTCGCCATTGCTGCCGCCGACCATGATGTCGTTCCCGGCGCTGCCCCACAGCGCGTCGCGCCCGTCCTCGCCTTCCATCAGGAAGGAAGCGGTCGTGACAGTGCCGCCAACGAGCTTGCTCGTCATGTCGACGATGTCGTCGCCCGCGCCCATCTTGAACTGCTCGATACTGGTCACGAGCTCGTTCGTATAGGCACCGGCATTGGTGAGGGCGTGGCGGAAGATCACATCGTGCCCGCCAGTGCCAAGCAGTGTATCGACGCCCTCGCCGCCATCATACGTGTCGAGGCTGCCCCGATAGAGCGTGCCGTTCAGCTGCACGCCGGACTTCGCGGTGAAGGCCCCGTCATTATTGTTGGCGAAGACATTCGAGCCGTTGATCTGCGTGAAGGCCCGTGCCGCGTCGAACAGCAGCACGTCGTTGCCGCCCTCGCCGCGCAGCATGTCGGTGCCCTCGCCGCCGGCGAGCACATCGTCACCCTCGCCGCCATTGAGCGTGTCGTTGCCGGCTTCGCCGAACAGGGCGTCGGCACCTGCGCCGCCGCGCAAAACGTCATT
>JBIPLL010000164.1:0-6186 GCA_044368425.1 Beijerinckiaceae bacterium | reverse complement strand
CGATCGTCCACAGGATGCCGATGAAGGTGCCCGCGCCAAGCACAGCCGCAGTCAGGCCGATGGCAAAATCGACGATCGGCTCGATCGCCATGCGCGTATCGTCGGCGATGCGATATTCCGGGTTTGCCAGCTCGCTCTCGGCAAGTCCCAGCCGGTAATAGCCCTGCCGCTCGAACCAGAGGCCGACCAGCCGGCGCGTCAACCAGGCGCGCCAGCGCACCTGCAGCGTCTCGCGGGTCAGCACGATGCAGACGCCGACGCCCGCCACGACAACGACAAGCCCGGCAAAGACAAGGACGAGGCGACCGACCTCCGCACCGTCCCGCTGCTCGAGCGCATTGAAGAAGAGGCCCGTCCAGCTGTTCACACCCACCTGGATGACGACATTCACCGTCAGGGCGAAAGCCAGCGCCAGAGTCCAGAACCAGCCGACGGACGCAGAATCCCCCTGCCAGAACCCGCGCGACAGACGCGCGAAGGTTCCCACGACGCGGCGGTCGTAGGAGAAGGCCGGATTATCGTCGGCCGGACCCTGTATGGCACTCAAACTGGCGTCTCCGCGACCGCATCCGTGAACGCACGGGGGATAATCGGGACGCGCATCGTTACGCGACCGGCCAACCCCGCCCCTCAACGGGAAGCTAGCGCGCAGGGAACGGCCTTTTCTTTAAAAATTCAAGTGAGATCACACTTTCGCGATTAATGTCGCACCCATGCGCACGCTTGTCGTGCAGGCACGCCCTGCGTCACCGGAAGTGCTTCGACAGTTTCAGGCCCTGCGCCTGATAGTTCGATCCCGCACCCTCGCCATAGAGCACGGCCGGCCGCGCCGCCATGCGCTCATAGGTCAGCCGCCCGACCCGCTGCCCGTCCTCGAGGATGAACGGAACGTCGTGCGACCGCACCTCCAGAACGGCACGCGCACCCGAACCGCCGGCCCCGGCATGACCGAAGCCCGGATCGAAGAAGCCGGCATAATGCACCCGGAATTCGCCAACCAGCGGATCGAAAGGCGTCATTTCCGCTGCCGTATCGGGCGGGACGTGCACCGCCTCCTTCGAGGCCAGGATGTAGAACTGCCCCGGATCGAGCACGAGCGTGCCGCTGCCATCCGACAGGATTGGCTCCCAGAAGTCGCGGACGGCATGGACGCCCGGCCTGTCCATGTCGACAAGGCCGGTGTGCCGCTTGCCGCGATAGCCGATCAGGCCCTCCGGGCCAAAGCCCGCCAGGTCGATCGACACAGCGACACCGTCCTGGATCGACGGCTCGTGCGAGGTCACGAGTATTTCGCGCATGTGCAGTTCGCGCAATTCCGTATCCGTGAGGCGGCTCGCGCCGCAGCGAAAGCGAATCTGCGACAGGCGCGATCCGGTCCGCACGAGAACAGGAAAGGTCCGCGGCGAAATCTCGGCATAAAGCGGCCCGCGATAGCCGGCACCGATCAGATCGAACGCCTGCCCCCGGTCGACGATGACGCGGGTGAACACGTCGAGCCGTCCGGTCGAACTCTTCGGATTGGTCGAGGCGCTGACGGCCGGCGGAAGGTCGAGGCCTTCAAGGATCTCGGCAATATAGACGCAGCCCGTCTCAAGCACGGCGCCGCGCGTCAGGTCGATCTCGTGCAGCGCGATCCGCTCGAGCCGGTCCGTGACCAGCCGCTCGCCACCCGGCAGGAAGCTCGCCCGCACGCGGTAGGCCCGGCGCCCGAGGCGCAGATCGAGGCTCGCCGGCTGGATCTGGTCGAGATCGAGCGCCGTGTCTGGGAGGATGGCGCCCTCCGACACCATGGCAGCGATCCGCTCCGCCGGCTGGATACCCGTCAGATATTGGCCGCCGCCACTCATGTGCCACTCCAAGCGCCCGGACATCAGGCCATAGACTGAGGCTCTTAAGCGAATAGCCGCCACGCGAGCAAGGCCCGCGCACCCGCCGTGACGAAGCAAACCAGCGCGAAGATCGCGGCCAGCAGCGGGAACATCTGTGGCACGAGCATCATCAGGGCGAAAGCGATGATGGTTTCGGTTCCTTCCGCGAGACCTGCGGTGAAATAAATCGACTTGGGTCCGCGCTCCCCGACGCTGAGGCCACGCTTGGCAGCCAGCGCGGCAAAGGTCAGGAACGTCGCGCCATTCACGTAAAAGGCAAAGAGCAGCAGGGCCGCAGCCGCCGCGTGGGTGGTGGGGGCCGAGATCGCGAATGCGAGCGGCACAGCGCCATAGACGATGAAATCAGCGACGATGTCGAGGAAGCCGCCCAGGTCGGTGCCGCCATTGCTGGCACGTGCGGCCGGCCCGTCGAGCCCGTCCAGCAACCGGTTCATGCCAAACAGCAACAGGGCGACGCCATATGCCTGCGCCACGATGGCAGCAGCGCAGGCAAGCCCGAAGAGCAGGCCGATCCCCGTGAGCATGTTCGGACCGATGCCCGCCCGCACAAGCGCGAGCCCCGCCCGGTCGAGGAGCGGATCGAGCATTCGCCGCATGGCACCGTCGAGCATGCCTGTCCCTTCGCGATGATGCGCTGCGAAACGCCAGAGGCAGCAGCACACGTCATCGGGCCCGTGAATTGACGCCGGCCCGGCTCACAGGACCGACGCCGAGATTGACGCAACAAGGCCGCGCCTCTACCACGCCGAAATCGTCCCGTCGCGTCACAACGTTCTGATCAGGGCCTTCCATGTCCCGCCGACAGCAGCGATCCGTTATCTACGAAGCCACGACCCACGGCGTGCGCATCAGCGCGCAGCCAGACTTCGCGAGCGCGGAATCCGACCACCGCGAGAAGCGGTATCTCTGGCGCTACACGATCACGATCCGCAACCAAAGGACGGATTCGATCCAGCTCCTGTCCCGCCACTGGCAAATCGTCGATGCCAACGGCTTGGTTCATGACGTAAAAGGTCGTGGCGTGGTCGGCGAACAGCCAACAATTGCCCCGAATTCCGAATACACTTACTCAAGTCAGTGTCCCCTGACGACTCCTCATGGATCAATGAGTGGGACTTATGAAATGCTCTCTCTTGACGGCAAAATATTTAATACAGATATCCCACCATTTCCACTGATGAGCCCTTTCGCAAAAGGGACACATCACTGAACTGTTCCAGTAACGCTAATAATACAGAATCGTTGGCTATCGAGGCAATTCAGACAAGGTGACAGTCTTGACTCCTAATCCTCTGGACTTGCTCGCAAGGCTCGTGTCGTTCGACACTGAAAGCAGCAAAAGCAATCTGCCGTTGGTCGACTTCGTTCTGGCCTATCTGCGTGATCAGGGCCTCGATGCCACGCTGACGCACGATGCGTCGGGAGAAAAGGCGGCGCTGCTGGTGACCATCGGCCCGCGCGATGTTCCGGGCATCGTCCTGTCCGGTCACACGGACGTCGTGCCGGTCGCCGGCCAGGCGTGGACGAGCGATCCCTTTACGCTTCGCGTTGCCGATGGCCGTGCCTATGGACGCGGCGCGGTCGACATGAAGGCGTTCGCGGCCATCTGCCTCGCCCTCGTGCCGGAGTTCAAGGCGGCTGGCTTGAAGCGACCGGTGCACATTCTCCTGTCATATGATGAGGAGACGACCTGTAGCGGACCAGCCGAGCTCATTTCGCGCTTCGGCATCGACCTGCCGCTTCCCCATGCCTGCATCGTCGGCGAGCCGACGCTGCTCGAGGTCGCGGACGCCCACAAGAGCGTCATCACCTTCGCGACCAGTGTGCACGGCTTCGAGGTGCATTCATCGCGCCCCTCTGCCGGTGCAAACGCCATCTATGGCGCGGCAGAGCTGATCACGGCGCTGGAGCGGTTCGGCGAGACGCTCGCCGCGCAGGGTGACCCGACCGGGCGGTTCGATCCGCCCTGTTCGACAGTCCATGTCGGCGTCATCGA
This sequence comes from Beijerinckiaceae bacterium, assembly GCA_044368425.1. Classification (GTDB taxonomy): domain Bacteria; phylum Pseudomonadota; class Alphaproteobacteria; order Rhizobiales; family Beijerinckiaceae; genus JBIPLL01. Next base: position 2,301 of record JBIPLL010000164.1, on the reverse strand, counting down.
TGGCGGCACGGCGCGCAATATCGTGCCGCGGCTGTGCAGCTTCCACTGGGAGGTGCGCGGCGTGCCCGGACCCGATCCCTTCCTCGCCCTGCGGCATCTGGAGCAGATCGCGCATGACAGCGTATTGCCGCGCCTGCGCAAGGCATGGCCGGATGCGGACGTAACCACCGTCAACGAGGTCGTGGTGCCGGGTCTGGCGCCCCAGCCGGGCTCGGTCGCCGAAACGCTGGCGCTGCGCCTTGCGCGCCGCAACCGGACGATCACGGTCGCCTATGCGACCGAAGCCGGGCATTTCCAGGCGGCCGGAATCCCGACGGTCGTTTGCGGGCCGGGCTCCATCGCACAGGCACACCAGCCGGACGAGTATATCGAGCTCTCGCAGATCGATGCCGGCATGGTCTTCATGCGCGACCTGATCGCCGACCTTTCGGCCTGAAAAGACCTAATCCTGCGGCTCGATGTCAGTCGGGTCGATGTCGTAGTGCCGCGCGCAGAATTCGCAGGTCACGCCGATACGCCCGTCATTGCCGACCATGTCGGCACGGTCCTGCGCCGGGAAACGGCGCAGCGTCCCGAGGATGCGCTCGCGCGAGCAACTGCACCCCTCATTGACCCCGACCCGATCGAAGACGCGCACGCCGCGCTCATGGAACAGCCGGATCAGCAGCCGCTCCGACGTCAGGCCCGGATCGAGCAATTCGTGGTCTTCGACGGTATCGATCAGCGCCCGCGTCTCCACCCAGGCGTCATCCTCCGGCATGTCGTACGAGATATGCCCCTCGGGCGCGTCGCCCGGCGCAAGGTCGGCCTGTCGCATCCTGTCGGGCGACGTCGGCAGGAACTGCGCCATGATGCCGCCCGCGCGGTAATGGTGCACAGGCCCGCTGCCGCCAGCCGTCGAGATCGTCTCGCCGACCGCCAGCCGCACGCGCGTCGGGATCTGCTCGGACTGCCTGAAATACTGGTGCGCCGCCTCCTCGAGCCCCTGCCCCTCCAGAGCGACGATGCCCTGATATCGCGCGGCAAGGCGCCCCTGCTCGATCGTGAGCGCAAGGAGGCCTTGCCCGAGCAGGGAACCCGTATCGGTGCGCCCCTGCGCCACTGCGGCGGCAACGGCCTCGTCATCGAAGCGTGCATAGGCCCGCAACCGGCCAGGCGCGTCGAAATCGACCACGATCATCCCGATGGGGCCGTCGCCCTTCGTCTGGACCTGAAACCGCCCGGCATCCTTGAGCGAGGAGCCAAGCAGCACCGTCAGCGCCATGGCCTCGCCCAGCACGCGCGAGACGGCAGGCGGATAGCCATGCCTGTCGAGGATCGCGTCGGCAGCCGGCCCAAGCCGCACCAACCGACCGCGCGTATCGAGCGGCTCGACGGCGAAGGGCAGGACACTATCGTCCTGCCCGACCGCTTGTAGATCTGACATGCTCACCGTCCCGGCAACTCAACCATGCCGAGGCACCAGGCAAGAATGCCCTTTTGTGCATGGAGCCGGTTCTCGGCCTCGTCGAACACGACGGAAGCCGGTCCGTCCATCACCTCGTCGGTGACTTCCTCGCCGCGATGCGCGGGCAGGCAATGCATGAAGATCGCGCCGGGAGCGGCCACGTTCATCAGCCGGTCATTGACCTGGTATCGCTTGAGGAGGTTGTGGCGATAGCGCGCCTCTTCCTCGTCCCCCATGGAGACCCAGCAGTCGGTGACGACACAATCGACGCCGTTGACGGCAGCAAAGGGATCGTCGGTCACTTCGATGCGGGCCCCCTCGCGCCGCGCCGCCTCGATCAGGCTGGCCGCCGGAGCCAGCTCTCCCGGCGTGGCAATGCGCAGCGTGAAGTCGAAGCGCGAGGTCGCGTGGATCCAGGAGGCGAGCACATTGTTGCTGTCGCCCGTCCATGCCACGGTTCGCCCTGCGATCGGCCCTCGATGTTCCTCGAAGGTCAGCAGATCGGCCATGATCTGGCAGGGATGCGACCGCTTCGTCAGCCCGTTGATGACCGGAACGGTCGCATGGGCCGCGAGCTCGTTGAGATCGTTGTGATCCAGCACACGGATCATGATCGCATCAACATAGCGCGACAGGACGCGGGCTGTGTCGGCAATGCTCTCGCCGCGCCCCAGTTGCATCTCCTGCCCCGTGAGCATGATCGTCTCGCCCCCGAGCTCGCGCATCGCGAGGTCGAAGGAGATCCGCGTCCGCGTCGAGGGCTTGTCGAAGACCATCGCGAGAACCTTTCCCGCGAGGGGGCGCGCAGGATCGCGCTCGCCGCGCTTGCGCGCGGCCTTGAGATCGCGCGCGGT
>JBIPLL010000543.1:0-2551 GCA_044368425.1 Beijerinckiaceae bacterium | reverse complement strand
CAACCAGCGCAGACGGCTGGGCGTGACGGCGGCAGCCTCGTGAATCGACTGGCTCATGACAGTTTCACCCGCGGGTCGATGACTGCATAGGTGATGTCGGTCAGGACATTCACGAAGACGACGATGAGCGTGTAGATCACCATCATTCCCTGCAGCATCATGTAGTCGCGCTGGCTCAGCGCGCCGATGATCAGCTTGCCCAGGCCGGGGCGATTGAAGACGATCTCGGTCAGGACGGAATTGCCGATCAGGATGCCGAGATAGAGGCCGACCACGGTGACGACCGGGATCAGCGCATTGCGCAATGCGTGGCGCCAGACGATCACCCGCCAAGGGACGCCCTTGGCGCGAGCGGTGCGCACATAGTCCTCCTGCATCACCTCGAGCATCGCCGAACGGGTCACGCGGGTAATGTAGGCCGCCATGATCAGGCCGAGATTAAGCGAGGGCAGGGCGATCGACTGGAACCACGCCCACCACGTGGACCGGTTGCCGCTGATGACCGGGAACCACCGGAGGGCCAGCGAGAAACCGATCAGCAGCAGGATCGCGGAAACAAAGGGCGGGAAGGACAGGCCGACCAGCGAGACCATGCGCGTCAGGTAATCGGGCATGCGGTTGCGGTTGATCGCCGCCCAGACCCCCAGCGGGATGCCGATGAGACAGCCCAGCACCATCGAGACGGCCGTAAGTTCGAGCGTCCAGGGCAGGACCGCGACGATCTCCTGGATGACCGGCCGGCCCGTCACCAGCGAGACGCCCCAGTCCCCGCGCAGCGCCCCCGACAGGAAGCTGACATATTGCTCGAACAGCGGACGGTCGATGCCCAGGCGTGCGCGCAATGCGGCAATCGCCGTCGCATCGGCCTGATCCCCCAGGATCACCTGCGCCGGATCGCCGGGCACGATACGGATGACGACGAAGACCAGCGTCAGGACCGTGAACAGCGTCACGATCGAAAACAGCAGACGTTTGACGAGAAACGCACCCATGCGGCGGGGTCCGACCGTGGTTTGTGCCGTGCCTGCGGCCGGATGGCAGCCGGCCGGCATCGGTGGTGGAGGGATGGCGCGACAGGGGCCAGCCCTGTCGCGCAGGGCTGGCCGCCCGCGACCTGTCCGAAAGCGTGCAAGCGAACGCGATCGGGCGGACCTTTCGGCCCGCCCGGTGCGCTTACCGCGTGAAGCGCGTGTTCTCGGTGATCGGCGGCCCGAGATTGAGCGAGCCCTTGAGGACATAGCCGAGATCGAGATTGTCCCGGTGGGCCCAGTTCATCAGCATCTCGTTGACCGGAACAGCGCAGACCTCGCCGATGATCTTTTCCTGAGCCGTCCGCCAGAGCGCGACCTGACGGTCCTTGTTCTGCTCGGTGCGGGCCGCGTCGATCTCTGCGTCAGCCACCTTGCAGTGCGAGAAATTCGTCACGGCAGTCGGCGTCTTCACGATCGAGCGCGAGTGGAAGAACTGCGTCAGGTAGACATCGGCAATCGGGAAGCGGGCCGCCTGGAAATGGACGACCTGCGACAGATCCTGCCGGATCTGCGCATGGAAGGTCGGATGCTCGACCGGCGTGATGTCGAGATTGATGTTGGCGCGCTTGAGCTGTGCCTGCACCGCCTCCATGAAGCCCATCATGCCGGGCAGGGTCGTGTGGATGGCCTTGAGCGTGATCCCGTTCGGGAAGCCGGCCTCCGTCAGCAGCGCGCGCGCCTTGGCGATATCGTGCGGCAGGAGCGGGGCCGTCTCAAACGTGCCGAAATAGCCCGACGGAACCACGGAAACCGCCTGCCGGGAGATCGACATGCCGCGGAACTGCTGGATGCCGACCCGGTCGATGGCATGGGCCACGGCCTGACGGACCTTGATGTTGTCCAGCGGCGGCTGGGTCATGTTCAGATGGATCACCGACATTTCCGCCGGGCCGAATGTCACGACCTTCAGGCCGGCCGTGCGGTTGGTGCGGTCAACCCACGCCTGCTCCTGCCGACCGATCATCAGGTCGATCTCGCCGGCCTGCAGGGCAAGGTCACGCGACGCATCGGAGGGAATGAAGCGATAGATGATCTCTTTCAGCTTCGGCTCACCCCGGAAATATTTCGGGTTGGCAACCAGCTTCACATATTGCTGCGGCACATATTCCGCGAACATGAAGGGGCCGGTTCCGGCGGGCTTCCTGGCAAAGCCATCCTTGCCGAGCGTATCCACCGCCTTTTTGCACACCATATTCCCACCATGATAATTCATGACCTGGCCAAGCAGGCTGGGAATGGCGTTTTTAAGGGTGATCTTGATGGTATACTTGTCGATTGCCTCGACTTTATCGAAGGCGGCATAATCGGACGAGAAGGCCGAACTGTCCTTGTTGGCAGCGCGGTTGATCGAGAAGACCGCGTCTTCCGAGGTGAATTCGCCCAGATCGTGGTGGCACTGGACACCCTGGCGCAGCTTGAACGTCCATTCACGCCCGTCAGCCGAGGACGTCCAGCTTTCGGCGATGTCCGGCTCGATATGATCGGGCGAGGATTCGCCTGGCTTGATGCGGACAAGCCCG
>JBIPLL010000363.1:0-3632 GCA_044368425.1 Beijerinckiaceae bacterium | reverse complement strand
GGGTCGAGCACGCCCGCATCCTGCGTCTGCATGCCGACGTTGAGCGTGGTTTTCTGCGCAAAAGCGGGCCCCGCAGCCAGCAAAAGCGCCAGCACGCCCCCTGTCATTGCCATTCGTTTCATCGTTCACTCCCTATGGTGATTATTGTTATGGCTCGATGATCACAGCGTATCTTCTAGCCGGCAGTTCACAAGCAATTCCGCGACACTCGCTTCATTGGGCAGCGCCAGCACGGTCGCGACCAGTTCCGCAACGGTGCCGGGCGTCGTCATGCGATCGACAGGATAGGCCGACCCGGCCGTCATGTCCGTATCGACGAAGGACGGGCAGATGGCTGTGGACCGCACGCCCTTGTCCCATGCGATTCGCCGGGCGGCATGGTTGAGCGCGATCAGCGCGTGCTTGGACATGTTGTAGGCCACCACGTCGTTGCGGACGCGCTTGCCCGACATCGAGGCGATATTGACGATCCGCCCGGTGCCGCTCGCTTCGAGATGCGGCAAGGCACAATGGATGAGGCTGAGCGGGGCCTTGCAGTTGATCGCCCACAAGCGGTCGAGTTCCGCCTCGTCGGGATCGCGCAGCGTCATCGAACTGTGCACACCCGCATTGTTGACGAGCCCGTCGATGCGACCGAAGCGCGCCAGCGCAGCGTCGATCCATCGGCGGTGGCTGCCCCAGTCCTCGGCCTGGAACTCCGCAAGATGCAGGCGGCCCTGATCCCAGCTCGCAAAGTCGGTCGCCCGTCGTGCGGGATCGCGCAGGCCCAGGCTGAGCGAATAGCCGCGCCGATGGAGTGTCTCCGCGATCGCGCGCCCGATGCCCCGGCTTGCGCCCGAAACCAGAATGACCCGACCCGCCGGTTCCAGCATCGCGCTCACCCGTGCAGTGCGAGAGGAAGGAACGCGTCTGCCCCGAAGCGGTCCAGACGGAAGGGGGCGAGATCGAAAGCAGGTCTCTCGCCCAGCGCCAGCGCGGCAAGACAATCGCCCACGACCGGGCCGATGCCGAAGCCATGACCCGAAAAGCCCGCTCCCACGATCAGCCCCGCATGGCTTGCGGGAGCGTCGATGACGGGCAGGCCATCAGGCGTGAGGTCGATCAGCCCGCCCCATACGCGCTCCAGCCCCAGCGCCGCGATAACCGGCAGCAGCGGCGTGACCCGGTCGATCAGGGCAGCGACCGAACCAAGCGGTGGCCGCAGATCGGCCTCGCGCCAGCTTTCGACCTCGCCGGGCCAGGCATCTATCCCGGTCGTGATGCGGAAGCGGCCATCGATCTCCTGCCGGCCGGCGCAATCGGCATTGGCAACCCCGAAGACCTGCTCGAAGACCGGAGCGGTCGGCACGGTCTGGAGAACGGAGACCCGCATCGGCCGCATCGGCAGACGAAGCCCGAGCGGTGCCAGCAGGCCCGGGGCATGCACCCCGCTGGCGAGGATCACGCGCTCTGCGCCGGTCAAGCCGGCAGCGGTCTCGACCCCGACAACCTGCCCGCCGCGCTCGACGATCCGCAGCACCGGCTCCCCGACGCGCAGCACGGCGCCATGGCGGCGCGCGGCCGTCGCATAGGCAGCCATGGCCAGATCGGGATCGGCATGCCCGTCGCGCGGGCAGAACGAGGCGGCAAGGACGGCCTCGCCCAGGGCCGGCGCGATGCTGCCGATGGCGCTGCGGTCCTCCAGCAGATCGAGATCGAGGCCAAGCTCGCGCTGGCGCGCCACCATCGCGCGCAGCACCTCGACCTCCGAAGGGTTGCGCGCCAGCCGCAGATTGCCCTTGCGGCGATAGCCGGTCGGCGCGCCCAGTTCGGCATCGAGCTGGCTCCAGCGCTCGACCGCCGCGATGGCGAGCGGCAGTTCGGCCGGATCGCGCCCCGACTGGCGAACACCGCCCAATGTCCAGGTCGAGGCCATCGCTCCGATTGCGCGTGCCTCGCAGAGCACCACCGACTTGCCCCGGCGGGCCAGTTCATAGGCTGCCGATACGCCGCTGATGCCGCCGCCGATGATCGCGATGTCCGGCATGCCGGCGGCCCCTAGGCGGCCATGCTCCGGTCGAGACGCGCGAAGCGCTCAAGCCGGAATGGACGCATGTCGACCGACGGCGTTGCGCCTGTCACGAGATCGGCGATCATCCGCCCCGCGCCGGGGCCGATGCCGAAGCCATGGCCGGAAAAGCCCGAGGCGACGGTCAGTCCCGGCAGTTTCGGCACGTCACCGATCACCGGCACGGCGTCGGGCGTGGCATCGATCAGGCCCCCCCAGCTCGCCGCAACCTTCAGGCCGGCAAAAGCGGGGAATGCCGCAACGAGATTGCGCTGCACCTCGTCCAGAACCCCGGCTTCGGGCACCGGATCGAGGATGCGGACCCGCTCGAACGGGGTCACCTCGTCCAGCGACCAGCTGCGCGCGGTCTGCCATTCCTCGACGAAGCGGCCGGACAGGCGCAGCCGCAATTCGTGGCGCTGGCGGATGAGGGCCGGAATGAAATCGCCGAAAAGGCGGAAACTGTCGGGAACGATATGGGCGAGATTGGCGCCGCGATGGGCGATGGTGTAGCCGCCATCGGCACGCTTGCGGAAGGCGTAGTCGGAGGCGCCGACGGCATGTGTCGGAGGCCCGTCCATCGGTGTGGTGCGCAGGACGCAGCCCATGATCTTCAGCTGCGGGAAATCCACACCGAGATTGCCCAGGAACAGGCGGGTCCAGGCCCCGCCCGCCAGCACCACACGGCTGCAGGCGATCACGCCCTTCTCGGTCACCACCCCGCTGATCCGGCCGCCCGCGGTCTCGAAGCCGCGCACCGCGCATTGCTCCAGCACCGCGCCGCCCAGTTCGCGAAGCTTGCGCGCCATGGCCGGCACCGCCTTTTGCGGTTCGGCGCGCGCATCATGGGGCGTGAACAGCGCTCCGGCATAGCGGCGCTGCGAGCCGGGAAGCACCTCCTCGATCTCGCGCTGCGTCAGCAACCGCGATCCGATCTGATAGGGCTGCGCATGTTTCAGCCACGCGACATGCTTGGCGAGATCGGCCTCGGTATCGGCGACATAGACGATGCCGCTGCGCGTGAAGCCGACATCGGCGCCGATGCGTGCGGCCATGCCCTCCCACATCCGCTGGGATTCGAGCGCCATGGGAATTTCGCCGGGGTCGCGCCCCATGACGCGCACCCATCCCCAGTTGCGGCCGGATTGCTCGTGCCCGACACGTCCCTTGTCGCAGACGGCGACCCGGATGCCGCGTTCGGCGAGAACCAGCGCCGTGCTGATCCCGATGATCCCCCCGCCGATGATCACGACATCCGCCGCGTCCGGCATGTCGGGCGTCGGCTCGAAGGCGTCCATGATGATCGGCACCGTCACTCCTCCGTTGCCCGACACTGGGTCAGGCGAGCCTAGCAAAAGAACGGCACGGGTCACGCAAATCCCTTGATGAGTTCTTCAACACATCGGATGTGGAAATCTCGGTTGTCCTCGGCCCGCCTCCTGCGGCTAGTCTCCCCGCCAGACTGGACCCACAACATGACCCGATCGCCACTTCCCGATTACCGGGACGCCTGCGGATGGAACGCCATGCTTCCCCCGCGCGCGCCCCGCCCTGCGGCGCAAGGAACGCTGCGCGTCCGCCATGC
>JBIPLL010000163.1:0-6194 GCA_044368425.1 Beijerinckiaceae bacterium | reverse complement strand
CAATCTCGGCTTCGAGACGCTTTCCGTGCTGGGACGGCTCCTGTCGCTGATCCTGCAGATCGGCGTGATCGTGGCGGGACCGGCCATGATCCTGATGTTCCTGGTCGATATTGTCCTCGCCTTCGGCTCGAAGGCCGCCAAGGGGATCGAGCTCAACGATTTCTCCACCGCCATCAAGAACCTCGTCGTTGCCTTCGCGCTCCCGCTCTACGGCATCTTCCTCGTCCAGTATGTGCGTGGCGACTGGCGGGCGATGACGGCGTTCGTGCGCGGCTTCCTGGGGTTGCCGCCCGATGGCTGAAAGCGAGAGCGGCGAAGAGAAATCAATCGATCCCACGGATCGAAAGCTTCGCAAGTCCCGCGAAGAAGGCCAGGTCGCGCATGCGCAGGACTTTGTCGCCGGGCTGACGCTCATCGCAGTGCTCGCCTATCTGGTGATCGCCGGCCCCGGCATGCTTGAGCGGCTTGAGATCCTGATGCGGGATGGCGCGTTCCCGCCCGGCGCCGACTTCCCGACGCGCGCCAAGTTCGCCATCGATCTTGCGTTCTGGACGACCGCGCAGATCATCGGGCCGATCCTCGGGGTCGCCATTGCCGGCGTGATCATCACGAGCCTGTTCGACCTACAGGGCTTCGTCTTCAGCCTCAGCCCGATGACGCCGAACTTCACCAAGTTCAATCCGGTCGAGGGCATCAAGAACATGTTCGCGCTCAAGTCGCTGATCGACCTGATCCGCGGCCTGATCAAGGTCATCATCCTGCTGTTTGCCACTTATATCGTCGTCACCCAGCACCTGAACGACGCCATGTGGGCACCCACCTGCGGGCTGGCATGCCTCGGCGAGGTCGGGGTCGTGATGACCCTCAAGATCGTGGCGGTCGGAATCATCCTGCTGCTGGTTGCCGCTGCCATCGACCTGCCCGTCTCGCGCTGGCTGTTCAGGCGCGACCAGATGATGACGCTGACGGAGTTCAAGAAGGAGCAGAAGGAGGATAACGGCGATCCGGACGTGAACGCCCAGCGGCGCCGGTTGAGGCAGGAGGCGAGCCAGAGCGCGGGGCTGGTCGGCATCAACAAGGCGGCAATCGTCGTGCTCAACAACGAGGTGCTGATCGCACTCACCTACAAGCCCGAAATCCTCGGCGTGCCGATTGTTGCCGCCAAGGGCACGGGGGCAATGGCCAGTGGATTGCTGGCAACCGCGCGCGAGCGCGAACTCCCGATCATCGAGGATCCCGAACTCGCGGAGCTTCTCAGGGCCGGGAAGCTGGGCGAGCCCATTCCGCGGGAAACCTATGGCCCCGTCGCCCGAATTCTCAATTCGCTGGGGCTGATCAAGCGCAACTGAGCGATGCGATGGCCGGCGGGGTCATACACGGCGAGGTTATGGCCGGCTCAGGAGATCCTGCACCCCTAGGATGATGCAGAACACGCCGACGGCCAGTACGATGCGGCGCGTCCAGACTTGGAAGGCGCCATCGGTCATGCGCTCGAGGACGAAGCGTCCGGACAGCGTGCCGAGGAAGGCCATGGCCACGACGAGCAATGCGAGGTCAAGAGCAACGAAGCTCGACGCTGGCGACATTGGAGATGATCTGGCAGGCGGCCTTGGTCGCCACGATGCGGCGACGGTCGAGCTCCGTACGCAGGAAAAAGACGTCGAGCAGCGGCCCCGATACGCCGGCTGTCAGGGCAACCACGAGGTTGACTATGCCGCAGATGACGGCGCCGTGCACCGTGTCGATCTGCGGCACGCTGCGCGTGGGCAGGATATAGACCGCGAAGGGTATGAGCCCCAGCATGATCAGCACCACCGCCTTGTCGAAGACGATGTCAAGCTGGAGAAAGACGAGGATCGTGATCGTCGCGCCCACGCTGTAGATGCCGATCATCCGCAGCTCGACGAAGCGATACCAGAGCAGCGCGCGCCAGGCATTGGCCGCAGCCTGCGCTATGCCGTGGATGGCCATTCCGACCGGAACCGACAGCCCGGCGCCCAAAAGCAGGCTGAGCAGCATGATGCCGCCCGCCATCCCGAACACGCCGGACACGAGCGACGTCACGAAGACGGCGGCGGACAGGCCGATCAATGTCCACAACCCGAGCGCCGCCAGACCCATGCCGCTCCCCTCTGCGCGAGCGCCCCGCGCCTCGCCAGCGAGATTCCGGCATGCAGCCGGATACCGGCCTCTCATGGCGGTGAGCGGCGCGCTTGTCCAGCCGCAGCGGCGCCGTCCCGGGGCGCACGGAACGGGCAGCTGCGGATAATTCTTCCCTTGACGCGCGCCCTCAGGAGAGTGCTTTTCTCCGACCGGGGTCATTTTTAGTCATTTTCTCTTTGTTTTCAGGGTGATATTGCTTCTTTTTGAGTTCATTTCTATCTCCGGAGGACCACGCCTGCACAGGCGACCTGCATGTTCCGGAGACGCCTGCCATGATCGCCCTGTCCCGCCGCAACCTTCTCACGCTCACGCTTGCGGGGGGCGTCGCATCCCTTGCCGGCCCGCTTGCGGCGCAGACGGCGCGCGTTCCGGTGCGCGTCGGCATCATCCCGATCATCGGCGCGGCCCCCCTCTTCGTTGCGCAGGGCGAGGGCTGGCTGCGCGATGCCGGGCTTGACCTGACGGTGACCACATTCGAGTCGGGCCCGAACATGATCCAGGCGCTCGCCTCGGGAACCATCGATGTCTATGTCGCGGGCGTGGCGCCGCTGGGCGTGGCGCGGGCGCGCGGGATCGACGTGAAGGTGGTCGCATCGACCGCCGTCGGCGAGAATGTCTTCGTGGCGGCTCCACGTCTGGCCCAGTATCTGACGCCGGGCGTCTCGCCAGCCGAGGCGCTGAAGCGCTTCCGCGCCGCGACCGGAAAAGCCGCGCGCCTTGCGACGCAGCCGCCCGGCTCTGTGCCCAACACGACGCTGCAATACTGGCTCTGGGAGCAGATCAAGGCGGACAAGGCCGATGTCGAGATCGTCGCCATGGGCATCGACGCGACGCAGCAGGCGATCCTTGCCGATGCGGTCGAGGGGGCCATCGTCCGCGAGCCTGCGCTCACGATCATCCAGAACCGAAATCCGGGCGTGAAGCTCGTCGCGGTCGGCGACGAGCTGTTTCCCGGTCAGCCGGGCACGGTGGTCGCGGTGTCGGGCGCATTCCTTGGCAAGAACGAGGCAGCGGTCCAGACCATCGTCAACGGTCTCGTGCGCGGCGCGGCACAGCTCCAGCGCGATGTCGAGCGCAGCGCACCGCATGTCGGCGCGGCGCTGGGGCGCGGCATTGTCGATCCGGCGCTGATCGTGACAGCCCTGCGCTCTCCCGCAGCGCGTTTCGTGGTCGATCCGCGCCGTATCGTCGAGCCTACCAAGGCCATGCAGGCCTATCAGGTGAAGCTCGGCTCGCTGAAGGAAGAGGTGCCGCTCGATGCGCTGTTCGACAGCCGCTATTTCGAGCGCGCACCGGCAACGAACTGACCGATCGTGACCCACCCTGCCCCCGGCATCGTTACCGCGTCCGCAGCGACGCCTCGCGTCCGCAGCGGACGAGGATGGCGCCCGCTCGGGCTTGCCGCCCTCGGGCTCGCCGTGTTCCTGGCCGGCTGGGAGGCGATGCCCCGGCTCGGCCTCGTCAATCCGATGATGGTGCCGGGGCCCAGCGCCCTGCCCTCCGCATTCATGGACGAGCTGCGATCAGGGGCATGGCTTGCGGCAATCCGCGCGAGCCTTGGCCATTACATGACCGGTCTTGTCGTCGGATCGGCGCTCGGCGTGATCGTGGGCGTGCTGACCGGCATGTCGGCGACGCTCGATGCCCTCACGGCGTGGGTCGTGCGCCTGTTGCGGCCTATTCCGGGCCTTGCCTGGGTGCCCTTCGCGATCATCTGGTTCGGCGTCAATCCGTCGGCGGCCGTCTTCATCATCGCTATCGGCGTGTTCTGGATCGTGTTCTTCGCGGCGCAGGGCGCCATCCGCGCGGTGGATCGCGATCTCATCGAGGTCGCGGACGCCTTCGGCTTTCGCTCGGCCCATGAGCGGCTTTTCAAGATCCTGCTGCCGGCCGCGCTGCCGGGAATTCTGGTCGGGCTGCGCACCGCGCTCGGGCAGGCCTGGATGGCGGTCGTCGCCGCCGAGATCTTCGGCGTGCCCGGGCTCGGGCAGCGGATGATGCAGGCATCGAGCCTGCTCGCGACTGAGCTCGTCGTCGTCTACATGCTCACCATGGCCGCGCTCTACGGCCTGCTCGACACCCTGTTCCTTGCACTCCAGAAGTGGCTCCTGCGATGGAAAGCGTGATCGATATCAAGGCACTGGGCCTGACCTTCACCCGCGACGGGCAGCAGACGGAGGTCCTGAAGGATCTCGATCTGTCCATTGCGCCGGGCTCGTTCGTCTCGATCGTGGGAGCTTCCGGGGTCGGCAAGTCGACACTCCTGCGCGTGCTGATCGGGCTGGCGAAAGCGAGCAGCGGCAGCGTGAGCCTGCGCACGCGCTCGACAGCGCGCCAGCCCGTGGCGCTCGTCTTCCAGGATGCCCGGCTGCTGCCTTGGCGACGCGTCATCGGCAATGTCGCCTTCGGGCTCGAGGGCCAGGGCCTCACACGCGCGCAACGACGCGAGAAGGCGCTCGCCGCACTGACCATCGTCGGTCTTGCCGATCTCGCCGAGCGCTGGCCGCACCAGCTTTCGGGCGGGCAAAGGCAGCGCGTGGCGCTGGCGCGTGCGCTCGCCATCGAGCCGGAAGTCCTGCTGATGGACGAACCGTTCTCGGCTCTCGATGCCATCACGCGCGAGCATCTCCAGGACGAACTGACCCGCATCTGGCAGGTGACCGGCAAGACGATCCTGTTCGTGACGCATGATATCGAGGAGGCGATCTATCTCGCCGACCGCGTGGTCGTGCTGGCCGGGAGCCCCGGGCGGGCCGTTGCCGACCACCGCGTCGAGAGCCCGCGCCCGCGATCCCGCAGCGAGGCTGCGGGGACGAGGATCGTCGACGATGTGCGGCGCCATCTCGGCGGCGAGATCCTGATCGACGGCGCCGCCATCTGAGCGGCGCTGGACGGCGTCAGGCGAGCGTGCGCATCGGCAGGTCGGTCCGGCTCCATTGCGCCATCGACCCGTCGAAAAGCCGGGCTTCGGGCCGCCCGAGCAGTTCTGCAAGCACGAACCAGACGAGCGCCGCCGTGTGGCCGGTATTGCAATAGGCGACGGCCTCACCCGCCGGCACGTGGGCAAGCAGCCCGGTCAGTTCGGACCGTGGATGCAGGCGCCCCGTCGCAGGATCGATCAGGCGCACATAATCGGCGGAAATGGCGCCGGGCACATGACCCGGGCGCGTCACATCGCCCGATTGCTCCGTCCCGGCATAGGATGCGGGGGATCGGGCATCGACGAAGGCGGCGGTCGCGTCCGAAAAGCCCGCAACGCTCCAGTCAAGCGGGGCATGGACTGCGCCCACATAGGATACCGGATAGGTCGAGCGGGGCCGCGAGCGCGCCGGGCCCGTCTCGAGGGGGCGCGCCGGATCTGCGCTCCAGGCCCGCATGCCACCGTCGAGAAGGCTCAACCGCCTGTGCCCGGCCATGCGCAAGGTCCAGAAGACACGCGCCGCAGCCGCGATGTCCGTGGCCTGCTCCCCGGCTCCCACAATCACGACGTGATCGCCCGGCCTGACGCCGATCCGCTCCAGAATACCGGCCAGATGCTCCGGTTCCGGCAAGAGCCCTGGCACCTCGCCCTCGCGCCGACGCCAGCCATCGTGCTGGTAATCGCTATGGGCCGCTCCGGGAATGTGCCCGGCCTCGTAGGCAGCAGCATGCGGGCCGTAGCGGATATCGAGCACCAACAGGTCCGGCTCACCAAGGCCGGCAGCCAAACTGTATGGATCAAGCAATGGATTTACTGCTTGAGCGCTGGATGATGTCGGACTGGCAGGCACTGCAACCCCATTCATTGAGGGCGTGGGATAGGGAGTTAGGAATCTATAACCTTAAGTCAATTTCATGATTTAGTTGTATATCCCTACACGTAAATTTTGCAGTCGCACATTCTAATGAAACGCGCACGGGTAGTGGCGGAACTCAACGCGCCCACTGAATGTCGCGGGGCATCTATGCAACGTTTCTGGCGAGATCAATCGGGAAGCATCGGGCTGACGTTCCCGTTGATGGTGGTTCCATTGACGATGCTTGTCGGCGTG
>JBIPLL010000161.1:0-6205 GCA_044368425.1 Beijerinckiaceae bacterium | reverse complement strand
CGGTGGGGTGGAACTGCACGAATTCCATGTCCTGCAGCGGCAGGCCGGCGCGCAGCACCATGGCGTTGCCGTCGCCCGTGCAGGTATGGGCGGAGGTCGCCGAGAAATAGACGCGTCCGCAGCCACCCGTTGCGAGGATGACGAGATGCGAGCGGAAGCGGTGGATCGTACCGTCGTCCATCTTGAGGGCGACGACGCCGCGGCAGCGGCCTTCCTCGTCCATGATGAGGTCGAGGGCGAAATACTCGATGAAGAACTCGGTGCTGTTGCGCAGCGCCTGGCCGTAGAGCGTGTGCAGGATGGCGTGGCCGGTGCGGTCGGCCGCGGCGCAGGTGCGCTGCGCGGTGCCCTTGCCATAATGGGTCGTCATGCCGCCGAAGGGGCGCTGATAGATCTTGCCCTCTTCGGTGCGCGAGAAGGGCACGCCCCAATGCTCGAGCTCATAGACGGCGGCGGGCGCGTTGCGCACCAGATATTCGATGGCGTCCTGGTCGCCCAGCCAGTCCGACCCCTTGACGGTGTCGTACATGTGGAAGCGCCAGTCGTCCTCGCCCATGTTGCCCAGCGCGGCAGAGATGCCGCCCTGAGCCGCAACGGTGTGCGAGCGGGTCGGGAACACCTTCGAGATGCAGGCCGTGCGCAGGCCCGCCTGCGAGCAGCCCACTGTCGCGCGAAGGCCGGCACCGCCCGCGCCCACCACCACGACGTCGTAGGTGTGATCAACGATCGGATAGGCCTGACCCAGCGCCGAGGGCGCACCGATGCCGTTCGATTGTCCGTTGCCGGCCATGTTAGCCTCCGAAGCTGATCTTGAGCACCGCGAAGATGCAGGCTGCACCCACCGCGATGGCGAAGAAGGTGTTGGCCATCAGGGCCAGTACCTTGGGCCCTTCGGCGTGAATATAGTCCTCGATGATCGTCTGCATCCCGAGGCGCATGTGCACGAGACCCGATACGATCAACAGCAGCATCAGGATCGCTGCCAGCGGGTGCGACATGATGGCCACCGCGCCGGCATGGTCGCGCCCGATCACGGCGATGACGAGAATGATCCCCGCCACGATCAGCGGAATGTTGGAGACCGCCGTCATGCGCTGCAGCCAGAAATGCTCCGTGCCGCTGCGGGCGGAGCCGAGACCGCGCACCCGACCCAGCGGCGTGCGCATCGAACCCTGGTCGTGAGCCATCATCTCTCTCCGTCTCAGCGGAACGCGTAGCCGACGATCCAGACCAGGATCGTCAGCGCACCCGAACCGATCAGGGTTGCCCGCGCCAGATTCATGCGGGCCGCCAGCTCGTAGCCGCGCCCCGTATCCCAGATCAGGTGCCGGATGCCGCCGAGCATGTGATGCAGAAGCACCCATGTGTAGACGAAGAACACCAGGCGTCCGAGCAGCGAGCCATAGAGCCATTGCACGTTGGCATAAGCCTCCGGCCCGCTGGCAAGCGCCACGAGCCAGATGGCGAGGAGCAGCGTGCCGCCATAAAGCGCGGAGCCGGTGATGCGATGCGCGACCGACATCGCCATGGTCCAGGTCCAGCGATAGACTTGGAGATGGGGCGAGAGCGGGCGCGAGATCGGCGCGGGTTTCGAATGTGCCATCGAAATGCCTGTGACGCGGGGCCTGGGGCCGTTTCATGAGCGCGCCGGCGGATCATCCCGAGGAAACCCGGTTCGAGGAAACCCGGTTCGGGAAAACCCCGTTCTGGGAAACCCCCGTTCCGGGAAAACCCATGGCGCGCACGTCCTTCAGCCGGTTCCTACCGAATGGCAACGCATTGCACAATGCGACAGGAGGCGCAGATAGTGACAGTTCTAAAAAAATGTCACTACAGCTCCCGGTTGTCAGCCTCTGATTTCTTGCTTCAGCGGGGCATGAGCACCCAGTAGTCGAGATCGAGGATCACGGTCGGATCATAGGCCATGCCGCCCTTTCCTTCAGGCTCTTGTCCCGGGAAGTCGGCGCAGGGCCTGTCCCTGGTCGCGATCGTTCGCAGGCGCAACGCGCCGACATCGCTCCGATCCGGCAGGGCGACGCTTTCCAGCACCTGCGTCCAGGCATAGACCGTGTCGCCGGCAAAGAGCGGCGCGACATGGCGGCCTCCGTTGATTGCCGCGACGTGGATGGCATTGCCCAGCCCGTTGAAGGACAGGGCCCGGGCGAGCGAGATGACCTGCCCGCCATAGATCAGCCGGCGCCCGAAGCGCGTATCACGCGCGGCGAAGCCGTCGAAATGCACCTTCGCCGTATTCTGGTACAGCCGCGTCGCGATCTGGTGCTCGGCCTCCTCGACGGTCACGCCGTCGACATGGTCGATGCATTCGCCGGCCTCGTAGTCGGCCCACAGATGCGGGGAGCCTGCGAGTTCGCGGTCATAGCCCACATGGTCAATCGGCGGCATGGCGGCGCCCAGCGTGGCGGGGTCGACGCGCGCGGCGAGGTCCGGCACGACGGGAGCGCCGACCGTCGCGTTCTCGTCGCGCTTGCGCACCATGACCCAGCGCACATAGTCCAGCACGCAGGCGCGATGCTGGTTGAAGCCGCGCGAGCGGACATAGACGACTCCGGTCTGCCGGTTGGCGTTCTCCTTGAGGCCGATGACCTCCGAAACGCTGGAGAGCGTGTCGCCGGGCCAGACGGGCGCAAGGAAGCGGCCTTGCGCATAGCCGAGATTGGCGACGGCATTGAGCGAGATGTCGGGGACCGTCTTGCCGAAGACGGTGTGGAACACGAGCCAATCGTCGAGGGGGGCGGCGGGATAGCCGATCGCGCGGGCGAAGACATCGGAGGATTGCAGGGCAAAGCGTCCGCCATAGAGCCCGGTATAGAGCGCGACATCGCCCGTCGTCAGCGTTCGGGGCGTTGCGTGCCGGATGGTCTCGCCCAGCCTGAAATCCTCGAAGAAGCGTCCCGGATTGGTCTTCACGCCCTGCCTCCCGCATCGCAGCGAAACTGTTGCGGCGCATCCTAGCGAAGAGACGGTGCGCTGTGGCCTAGCAATTCTGCGCAGGAGCGGCGGCGCGGCACGCTTTTCGGGCACTCTGCCCCATTCTTCAGCACCGTCTTCACGCTTCGCCAACGAATCAGCGCCATCGTGTCGGCATGTTCGCGTAGGGGTGCGAGTGCGTATGGTCGAGTCGGGACAGGCGAAACTGGCGGGGCGACGCCGTTATCGCCGGATCATGAAGCGCGCCAACGCGCTCATGCACGAAGGTGATCTCGACGCGGCCGTGGACGCCTTCGGGCGGGTCATCGCCGAACTCGGCGCCCATGGTGCGGCCTTCGGCGAGGATGACCTGATCGTGATGCGCGACATGGCGCGCGCCTGGCATGCTTTGGCCGAGGCCCATCGCCGCCGCGAGGACTTCGTCGAGGCCGTGTCAGCGCAACGCGCCTGCTGCGAGGTGGTGGCCCAGCTCGCCGCCTGCGATCCGGACCGTTCGCGGCGCCAGCACAACGTGACCATTGCCTATGCCGCGCTGTCGGTGACGCTTGAGCGGGCGGGTGACCTTCGCCTTGCCGTTTCCGCCGCGCGGCTTGCCGCCGTGCAGGCCGAGGCGACCGCCGAGCGCTTCCCCGACGAGCCTGTGCTCGCCTTCGAGGCGCTGAAGCAGCGGCTCATGGTCGAGAAGCTTATGGTGGCCGCCGCATCGCCACGTGCGACGCGCATTGCCAACCTGCGTTCCGGCATTGCCGCGGCGCAGCTGATGGCGCCGCATCTGCTGATTGCCGACGATGTCTGGAGCGAGCTGCGGCAAGGCTATCTCGACCTCGCCAATCTCCTGCAGCTCGAGCAGGAATTCGGGGCTGCGCGGCAGGTGCTCGGCGAATTGATGGGCCTTGCCCGCATCCGCTTGACGCAGCGCCCCGTCGACGTGGAACGCTGCACGCAGGTCGCCATCGTGCATTTCCTGCGGGCGCTGATCGAGACGATGGAGGAGCGCGATGGTGCCGCGCTCGCCGCTCATCTCGAGGCACTCGCCTGCTACGATCACCTGCCCGCCAACCTGTTCCTGGAGGCACCGGTGCAGAGCCACCGCGCGCGCTTCCTTGCGCAGGCGCTCGAGCAGTCGGGGTCGCGCGGACCGGTTTTCGCCCGGGAACTGCGCGGCGCAGCGCTCGCCACCTTCGTGATGCTGTCGGAGGAGCGTCCCTGCGATGCCGGCCGCCAGCAGCTCGTGCTCGTGGCCCTGCACGACTTTGCCCGCCAGCTCATCGCCCGCAACGCGCCGGCCATGGCGCTGGATGCCATCTCGGCGGCGCGCCAGCTCATCGCCACCCGCCGTGTCTGGGACGAGGACGCGCTGCTTCTTCGCCGCTGGGAGGGGTTCCTGAACCTCGAGACCGGGCGGGCCTTCGCCGCGCTCAATCGTGCGCAGGAGGCGGGTTGCGCGCTTCGCGAGAGCCTCGATCTCAACGAGGCACTGTGGAGCGAAGACCCCAACGACGTGCGCGCGCCCTGCGACATTGCCTATGCGCAATGGCAACTGGCGCGCGTGGCGCCCGCCCAGCGGCGCGACCATCTGCGCCGGTCGCGCGCGATCCTGACCTGGCTCAGCCGGTCGGGTCGTTTGCCCGATTATGCGCGACCGTGGCTGGGTGCCATCGAGCGCGATCTCCAGGCGGCGTGAGGCTCAGACGTCCGGGTCCGGCCGGCCGGCCCGGCGTGCGGCTGCGACCAGCGTGTTGCGCAGGAGGCAGGCAATCGTCATCGGCCCGACGCCGCCGGGTACCGGCGTGATTGCGCCGGCGACCATACGCGCTTCCTCGAAGGCAACGTCGCCCACCAGCCGATATGGCTTTTCGGCACCGGGCGTCTCGACCCGGTTGATCCCGACATCGATCACGATGGCACCGGGTTTTACCCAGTCCCCGCGCACCATTTCGGGCCGCCCCACCGCCGCCACCAGAATATCGGCCCGGCGGCAGATCGACGGCAGGTCGCGGCTGCGCGAATGGGCGATTGTGACGGTGCAGTCGGCTGCGAGCAGCAATTGCGCCATCGGCTTGCCGACGATGTTCGAGCGGCCGATCACGACTGCCTCCGCGCCCGCGAGATCGGCCCGCACCGAGCGGATCAGCATCATGGAACCCAGCGGCGTGCAGGGCACGAGTGCGGGCGCGCCGGTGGCCAGCCGGCCGGCATTGACGGGATGGAAGCCGTCCACATCCTTCTCGGGCGCGATGGCCTCGAGGCTGCGGCCTGAGTCGATCTGCCGGGGCAGGGGAAGCTGCACGAGAATGCCGTCCACATCGGGGTCGGCATTGAGCCTGGCGACCAGCGCCAGAAGGTCCACCTCGCTCGTCTCGCGCGCGAGGCGGTGCTCGATCGAGCGCATGCCGATCTCGCGCGTCTGGCGGGCCTTGTTGCGGACATAGACCTGGCTGGCCGGATCCTCGCCCACCAGCACGACGGCGAGGCCGGGTTTTCTCTCAAGGGTTGCCACATAGGCGGCGAGGCGCTGGCGAAGCCCCTGCGCGTAATCCGTGCCGCTGATCAATCGTGCCGTCATGTCAAATCTGCCTTGTCTGAAACCTGGCCCGTTCAAATCCCGGCTGCTGCTGCGCGCTCAGGCCGGCGGGGCCTTGTGCGCCGGACCGGAGCAAGTCGCAAGCCAGACGCGGAGGCGTTCCGCCAGCGCCGCAGGCTCTGCGTCGAGGCGCAGCGTCTTGCGCCGGGCGGTCGCGCCCGCCTCGATCCGGACGGCGCCATGCGGCAGGTGCAGCGCCTTCGCCACCAGAGCGATCAATGCGGCATTGGCCTGACCGTCGCTGGGCGCGGCGCGCACCCGGACAGCGAGAACCGGGCGCCCGTCGTCACGGATCGCGATGCCGTCGAGCCCTTCCCGGCTGGCGCGCGGGGTGACCCGGACGTCGACGAGAAGGCCCTGCGGCTCAACCCGCCACGGATAGGGGCCGTCCGATGCGCTCAAAAGACCGCCGGGTAGATATAGAGCATGATCACGCGCTGGATGAAGAAGATGCCCAGCAGCAGGATGATCGGCGCCACATCGATGCCGCCGAGATTGGGCAGCAGGTTGCGGATGGGCCGCAGGGCGGGCTCCGTGATCTGGTGGAGGAAATTCCAGACTGCGCGCACGAAGTCGTTGCGGACGTTGATGACGTTGAAGGCGACCAGCCAGCTGACGATGGCCGAGGCGATCACGATCCAGACATAGAGATCGAGAGCGACGAGAATGACA
>JBIPLL010000160.1:0-6209 GCA_044368425.1 Beijerinckiaceae bacterium | reverse complement strand
GATGGCGAACCAAGCGACCCAGACCGGCAAGTCGGTCGGCCGGATCAGCCAGGTGATCGGCGCCGTCGTCGACGTGAAGTTCGACGGCCATCTGCCCGAGATCCTGAACGCGCTCGAGACGACCAATAATGGCCAGCGCCTCGTCCTCGAAGTGGCCCAGCAGCTCGGCGAGAGCACCGTCCGCTGCATTGCCATGGATACGTCCGAGGGCCTTGTGCGCGGCCAGGTCGTGCATGATACGGGCGCTCCGATCGCCGTGCCGGTCGGCGAGGCCACGCTCGGCCGCATCATGAACGTGATCGGCGAGCCGGTGGACGAAGCTGGCGCCATTGTCGGCGAGACGATGCGCGGCATCCATCAGGCGGCCCCGAGCTATTCGGAGCAGTCGACCGAAGCGCAGATCCTCGAGACGGGCATCAAGGTCGTCGACCTGCTCGCTCCCTATGCCCGCGGCGGCAAGATCGGCCTGTTCGGTGGCGCCGGCGTCGGCAAGACCGTGCTGATCATGGAGCTGATCAACAACATCGCGAAGGCGCATGGCGGCTATTCGGTGTTTGCCGGTGTCGGCGAGCGCACCCGCGAGGGCAACGACCTCTATCACGAGATGATCGAGTCGGGCGTGAACAAGCACCCGGAGAACGGCTCCACGGCTGGTTCCAAGTGCGCGCTGGTCTATGGCCAGATGAACGAGCCGCCGGGCGCGCGTGCCCGCGTTGCCCTGACCGGCCTGACCGTTGCCGAGCACTTCCGCGACCAGGGCCAGGACGTGCTGTTCTTCGTCGACAACATCTTCCGCTTCACGCAGGCGGGTTCGGAAGTGTCGGCGCTTCTCGGCCGCATTCCGTCGGCGGTGGGTTATCAGCCGACGCTTGCGACCGACATGGGCAACCTTCAGGAGCGGATCACCACCACGACCAAGGGGTCGATCACCTCGGTCCAGGCGATCTATGTTCCGGCTGACGACCTGACCGACCCGGCCCCTGCAGCCTCCTTCGCCCATCTCGACGCCACGACGGTTCTGTCGCGTTCGATTGCCGAGAAGGGCATCTATCCGGCGGTTGATCCGCTCGACTCGACCTCGCGCATGCTCTCGGCCGCCATTGTCGGCGACGAGCATTACGACGTCGCCCGCAAGGTGCAGTCCACCCTCCAGCGCTACAAGTCGCTGCAGGACATCATCGCGATCCTCGGGATGGACGAGCTGTCCGAAGAGGACAAGATGACGGTGGCCCGCGCCCGCAAGATCGAGCGCTTCCTCAGCCAGCCGTTCTTCGTCGCCGAGGTCTTCACCGGCTCGCCCGGCAAGCTCGTGCGCCTCGAGGACACGATCAAGGGCTTCAAGGGTCTGGTCGAGGGCAAGTACGACCACCTCCCGGAGGCCGCCTTCTACATGGTCGGCACCATCGAGGAGGCCGTGCAGAAGGCCCAGAAGCTGGCTGCCGAAGCGGCCTGATCTTGCGCCAACCGGCATCCGGCAGCCGCCCCCAGCGGATTGCCGGTTGCGGGTTCCTGACAGCCGATCGTTGACTGCCGATTCTGGAGCGCGTGATGGCGACATTCAAATTCGAACTCGTCTCCCCGGAACGGATGCTGTTCTCGGGGGACGTCCAAAGCGTGGTCGTGCCCGGTGTCGACGGTGAATTCCAGGTTTTCGCTGGGCATGCGCCGATGATGAGCACCTTGCGTCCAGGCGTGCTGACGGTCGCGCAGGGCGATGGAACGCCGATGCGTCTCTTCGTGCGCGGTGGTTTTGCCGATGTTGCGCCCAGCGGCTTCACGCTGCTGGCCGAGCAGGCCATTCCGCTGTCGGAGATGAAGCCCGAGGAACTTGCGCGCTCCATCAAGGAAGCGCAGGAGGATCTGAACGACGCCCGCAGCGACGAGGCCCGCAGCCTTGCAGCCGAGCGTCTGGCCCAGCTCCAGGATCTGCAGCGCGCCATTATCAACTGATGGCGCCTGTCTGCCCGATGATCGAGGCCGCCCCCGGGCGGCCTTTTTCGTTTCGCCCGGGAGGCATGCACGGACATGATGCCGCCGTTTTCCGGGTGGCATGGACCACGGGAGAGGGGCTGCCATCCGTTGCAATGGCCGGCCGGCCAGTGTCCCCAGGGGGCGGAAGCGTCAGATGAAGCGCAAGATTGCCGCGATCATGGCCGCCGATGTCGCGGGTTACAGCCGGCTTGTCGCTGCCGACGAGGAAGGTGCGCTGGCGCAGCTGCTCGCCTTGCGGGACGTGTTTTCGGCTGTTGCGGCTCGCACCGATGGTCGCATCTTCAACATTGCCGGCGATGCCATCCTCGCCGAGTTTCCAAGTGCGGTCGAGGCCGTCCGCGCTGCGATCGAGATCCAGGAGCAGGTGTGCCGGCACAATGCCGACCTGCCTTCCGACAGGCGGATGCTGTTTCGCATCGGGCTCACGATCGGGGACGTGATGGAGCGCGAGGGCGACCTGCTCGGCGACGGCGTCAATATCGCCGCCCGGCTG
This sequence comes from Beijerinckiaceae bacterium, assembly GCA_044368425.1. Taxonomy (GTDB): domain Bacteria; phylum Pseudomonadota; class Alphaproteobacteria; order Rhizobiales; family Beijerinckiaceae; genus JBIPLL01. The sequence continues at coordinate 3,724 of JBIPLL010000160.1, read as the reverse complement.
CAGACTCTGGCTCCGGCTGGCGGCATATGCCTGTCACGCATGATGCACGAACAGGTCGCGGGGAAGGTCCGCGAACCGTTTCGCGACTATGGCCTGCATCACGTCAAGAACATCCCCCAGCCGGTTCATGCCTTCGTCCTTGATCCGCCGTCGATGGTCGAGCCCGCCATGACGGTCGCCTCCGGAAAGGCCCTGCATGCGGAACCGCAGATTGGTGAATTGCGGGCTGAACCGCGGCAGGGGCGCGTTGCCTCCCCGGGACAGGCGTTGCGATCGAACCGGGGTCTCGTCCTGGGCGCGAGCCTTGGTGTTCTCGCACTTCTTGCGGCCGGACTGGCGTTCCAGCTGGGGCTTGTGAGCCTGCCGAGGCCAGCGCTGCCGGTTCTGGCCGACCTCGTCGCGCCGCCGACTCCGACCACTCCTCCTGCGCAAGTACCGGCACCCGCGAAGCCCGCCGTGACCCCTGCCGTGTCCCCCGGACCCGGGGCGGTGCGGGACCCCGCCTTGCGTGCGTCCCTGCCAGCTGCGCCGCCTGTCGCGCGCAATGGCCAGGCGGCGCCCGCGCCGCAGCCGATGCCGGCACCATCGGCTCCTGCGGCAGCGCCTGTGGTAGCTCCGCCAGTCCCCGCGCCGCCAATGGCGCAGACCGCGCCCGAGCCAGCGGCTCGACCTGTGCCGACCAGCGATGCCGAGCCGCCGGCGATGTCGATCCTTCCCCCGGGGGCGCCAGCCGCGCGCGCTGATGCCCCCGTTTCGGCTGCGGCTCCACCCCTGTCCGTCCCCGCTGCGCCGGGGCTCTTGCCCCCCGCGCGGGTCCCGGCTTCGGGCGCCGTCCCGCTTCGGGCCGAGACCGTGCCCTTCATCTGCGACGAGTGCCGGCGCAGGATCGGCGGCGAGTTCGCGCGCGGGCGAGGCTACAAGGCGCTGGCTGTCGAGCCTCTGGGCGCGGCAGGATGGGCCACGGGGGAGCCCAGCCCCGAGGCGGCGCGGGACAAGGCGATGGCCCAGTGCCGCCAGCAATCGCGGGGGCGTGATTGCACGCTCTATGCCACGCAGGACGGTGTCGTCTGGACGCATGACGAGCCGCCATTGCCGCCATCGCCCTGGATCCCGCAGGCCGGTGTCGAGCCTTTTGATGCCGAGCGGCTCGTCCAGCTTGCGCCGCAGGCGCGGGAGCGCGTGGCGCGGCTGTTCACCGTGCCGCAGGCCACGCGCGTGCTGGCGCTTGGGCCACGGGGGGAGTGGGCTGCCATCACCGATTCGCTCAATGTCAGCGAGGCCGCGCGGCGTGCGCTTGAGGCCTGCGGCCATTTCGCGGGCGCGCCGTGCCGGGTGGTGGCCGTCGACCAGAGCTTCGTCGATTTGCCCTAAGGGCTTGCGGCCTGCTTCTCAGATCGCCTTCTTCCAGTAGCGATACATGTAACTGGGTGCGAAACCGAGCCCTTCGTAGAGCTGCTTTGCCGATGCGTTGTCGTCGGTCACTTGCAAATAGGCGAAATGGGCGCCGCGCTCCCGCCCCCAGGCCATCAGCGAGCGCGTGAGGCGCTGGGCATGGCCACGCCGGCGGTGGTCCGGGCTGACAACGATATTGAACAGGCCGACAAGGCCGCGCTCGTGCACGGCATGGCCCCATGCGACGGCCTCGCCGCGCTCCATGACCGTCGCGAAGGCGGTCTCGTGCGCGATCAGTCCGGCGACCTCGCGGGCTGTCTCGCGATAGGCCTCGCCGTGATGGTTGTGACGGCTGAAGGCGTCGATCCATCCGGCATCGGGCAGGGCGTCGAGGCGCAAGGTCGAATCGACCGGGGCGTCATCCTGGTGCAGCCGGCGCGTCATCAGATGCGTGTCGTCGAGCGGGGCGTAGCCGCGCGCGGCAAGCGTCTCCGCGTCCCCCGACGGCGCCAGCGGCGTCAGGCGGATGATCGAGGGCTGGCCGGCCCGGCGGTAGATCGCCTCGATCTCCTCGATGACGGCCGCGACCGGGCGGGCGAAGGGCACATAGGCGCTGGCGCTGTTGCTGCGCTTCGAGAAGCCGTTGGCAAGGCGCACGACCCAGCCGTCGACGAGCAGCGTGCGAAGAGCTGGCCAGGCATTGCCGGCGCGCTCCTCGAGGCCCCGAATGAGCGAGAGATCTTCCATGAAGCGCATGTTCGAAACGGCTGGGGACGAGTGTTGCACGGGCGGTCTCGCGTCGGGAGGCTGGGAAGCGCGGCGGCGGGATGCCCCGACAGTCGGGGCAATATGCGGGCAAGTCAGGTGGGCGGCTGTCTGCGGGGCGTCGGGCGCCAATCGGGCGGCGCGAGCTCAAAGCCTGCGAAATCGAAGCCGGGCGCGACGGTGCAACTGACAAGCGTCCAGGCGCCGAGCGAGGTCGCCGTCTGCCACCATCCGGCCGGCACGACGCGTTGCGGGCGCTGTCCCGATTTCAGCTCGGGGCCGAGATGGCTTGCCTGTGCGTCGTGGCCATCCGGGGAAACGGTCAGGACGAGCGGGGCTCCGGCGTGCCAGTGCCAGATCTCGGTGGCATCCACCCGGTGCCAGTGGGAGGCCTCGCCGACATCGAGCAGGAAATAGATCGCCGTCCCGAGCGACCGGCCGGCCTGATCCGTGCGGGGATCGCGGAATGTCTCGCGATAATGGCCGCCTTCCGGATGAGGCTCGAGGTCCAGCAGGCGGATCACCTCGCGCGCCGTGAGGCCACTGGTGCCGGTGGAGAACATGTCGTGCATCGCCGCGCCTCAGAAACGGTTCTTCCAGGCCCGCAAGGCGGCGAAGGTTTCAGCCGGTCCGCCCTGCGGTGTGCCGGCGGCGGCGGCGATGGCCGGCTCGTCCGCGCGCAGGAACGGATTGGCCTTGCGCTCCCAGCCGATGGTGGTGAGCGTGGTGAGGCGACCGGCAGCCGCGTCGGCCTCGGCTTGCACGAGGCGCTCACGGGCGGGCCCGCTGTCGGGTTCGACGGCGGCGGCAAAACGTGCATTGCCGAGCGTGTAATCATGGCCGCAATGCACCAGCGTTTCCGCGGGCAGCGCCATCAGCCGCTGGAGGGATACCCAGAGCGTCTCGGGCGTCGAATCGAAGACGCGCCCGCAGCCGAGCTTGAACAGCGTATCGCCACAGGCGACCGACAGCGCGTCCGGAACATGGAACGAGACGTGGTCCGCGCAATGGCCGGGCGTGGCGATGACCTCGACCCCGAGCGAGCCCAGCGTGAACCGTTCGCCGCCCGCCACCACCAGATCGGCGCCAGGCAGGGCGTCGGCTGCGAGCGCGGGAGCGACGAGGCGTGCGCCCGTCGTCTGGCGCAGCGACGGGACGCCCTGGATGTGGTCTGAATGGCGATGGGTGACCAGAATGTCGGTGATGCGCCAGCCGAGGCTGCCCGCCAGAGCCGAGACGGCTGCGGCATCCGGCACATCGATCGTCGCCGTCGCGCCCGTGGCCGGATCGTGGATCAGCGTCACGATGTTGTCGGAGAGGCAGCGTATCCGGGCCACGAGGGCACGGCCTGCCGGCAGCGGCGCCACCTGTTCCGACACGGATTTCACGCCATCGCTCATGTGGACCTCGCCGCCAGACAATCGGGTCGCAGACACACAACCCCATAAAGGGCGAAAGGTCGCAATGCAAAGTGCGCGCGCCTGCCAAAGTGCCGGGCGCGCAGGCTGGCCACTTGCGTGCGGGCGCACCGATACCCATTGATCAGGAATGGCCATCGATGTCCTCG
>JBIPLL010000159.1:0-6225 GCA_044368425.1 Beijerinckiaceae bacterium | reverse complement strand
AGAGCCTGATCTGGCTCGAGACCTTCCTGCGCGACTATGAGGGCGGGCTCATCCTGACCTCGCATGACCGCGAGTTCATGAACCGGATCGTGACGAAGATCGTCGAGATCGATTCCGGCTCGCTGAACACCTATTCCGGCAATTACGCCTTCTATGAAGAGCAGCGGGCGCTGAACGAGAAGCAGCAGCAGGCGCAGTTCGAGCGCCAGCAGGCCATGCTCGCCAAGGAGATCAAGTTCATCGAGCGCTTCAAGGCGCGCGCCTCGCATGCCGCGCAGGTGCAGAGCCGCGTGAAGAAGCTTGACAAGATAGAGAAGCTGGAGCCGCCGCGCCGGCGCCAGACCGTGCTGTTCGACTTCCCGCCCGCGCCGCGTTCCGGGGACGATGTCGCGATGCTGCGCAATGTCGGCAAGAGCTATGGCTCGCGCATCATCCATTCCGGGCTCGATTTCGCGGTGCGCCGGCGCGAGCGCTGGTGCGTGCTGGGCGTCAACGGTGCGGGCAAGTCGACGCTGCTCAAGCTCGTGGCCGGTACGGTTGCGCCCGACCAGGGCAGCGTGACCGTCGGGGCCAGCGTGAAGATGGGCTATTTCGCCCAGCACGCGATGGAGACGCTCGACGCCGAGCGCAGCGTCTTCCAGGTGCTGGAAGATGCCTTCCCGCAGGCAGGCCAAGGCTCGCTGCGGGCGCTGGCGGGCTGTTTCGGCTTTTGCGGCGACGATGTCGACAAGCCCTGCCGGGTGCTGTCGGGTGGCGAGAAGGCGCGGCTTGCCATGGCGCGCATGCTCTATGACCCGCCGAATTTCCTCGTGCTCGACGAGCCGACCAACCATCTCGACATGACGACAAAGGACATGCTGATCGCAGCCCTCAGCCAGTATGAGGGCACGATGCTGTTCGTGAGCCATGACCGACATTTTCTGGCTGCCCTGTCGAACCGGGTGCTCGAAATGACACCGGAGGGCGTGCATCAATATGGCGGCGGGTACAGCGAATATGTCGCGCGCACCGGCCATGAGGCGCCCGGACTGCATGCCTAAGCTGACGGCGAGGCGCGCGGTGTGAGCCGATCCCCGTCCGCGCCCGCGCATTTCACGTGAATCCATCCTCTGGACAGCGCCGCCGGAATGCGGAAGCTGCTGCCGGCAGGGGGACCCACATGAACGCCATTGATCTCAAGGACCGCGTCGCCGTCGTCACGGGCGGAGCGCGTGGAATCGGTTTCGCCACGGCTTCGCGCATGCTGGCATCGGGCGCGCGCGTGGTGTTGTGGGACGTCGACGCCGCAGCGCTCGACCGGGCTCGGGAGAGCCTCGGGCGGCGCGATGACGTGATGGTCCAGGCCTTCGACCTGACGCAGGAGGAGGCGGTCGAGGCCGCGACGCAGTCTGTCATCGACCGGTTCGGTCGGATCGACATCCTCGTCAACAATGCCGGCATTACCGGCGGCAATGCGCCGCTCTGGGAGCTTGAGCCGGCGGTCTGGCGGCGCGTGGTCGAGGTGAACCTGATCGCGCCCTATCTCGTCTGCCGGGCGATCGTCCCGCGCATGATGGCGCGCGGCTATGGGCGTATCGTCAATGTCGCCTCGATCGCCGGCAAGGAAGGCAATCCCAATGCCTCGCATTACTCGGCGTCGAAAGCCGGGCTGATCGGGCTCACCAAGTCGCTGGGCAAGGAACTGGCGCGCTCGGGCATCCTCGTGAACTGCATCACGCCGGCCGCCGCGCGCACCGAGATCTTCAACCAGATGAAGCAGGAACATATCGACTTCATGCTGTCGAAGATCCCGATGGGGCGCTTCCTCGAGGTCGAGGAGGTGGCGGGCCTGATCGGCTGGCTGTCGAGCGAGGATTGCGCCTTCTCGACCGGTGCGGTCTTCGACATTTCGGGCGGGCGGGCCACCTATTGAGCGGGCGCCCGACTCCGCTGACGCGCGACGATTTCCTCGTCTTCGACAGGATCACGACGCGCTGGCAGGACAACGATGCCTATGGGCATATCAACAACGTCGTCTATTACGCCTTTTTCGATACGGCGGTGAACCGGCATCTCGTGTTCAACGGCGTGCTCGATGTCGAGAAAAGCCCCGTCATCGCCTATGTGGTGGAGACGGGTTGCCACTTCTTCCGTGGGCTCAGCTACCCGCAGGACGTGATCGCGGGCCTGCGGGTGACGCATCTGGGCTCAAGCAGCGTGCGCTACCTGATCGGGCTGTTCAGCGAGGATGCGCCGGAGGCGGCCGCGCAGGGCCATTTCGTTCATGTCTATGTGGACCGCGCCACGGGCAGGCCTGTGCCGATGCCTGCTGCCACGCGCACGCTCCTGACTGGCCTGTTCCGGCCTCTCGAGGGAGACGCATCGTGAGCGCGAACCCGATCCGGACCATTCGCGAGGGCGATGTCGCCACCGTTCTCATCGACCGGCCGGCGCAGCGCAACGCGTTGACGCTCGCCATGTGGCGGGAGCTTGAGGCCGTGATGACCGGCCTCGGGCGCGATCCTTCCCTGCGCGCGGTGCTGCTCGCCGGCGCCGGCGGGTTGTTTTGTGCCGGTGCGGATATTCCGGAATTCACGACCGTGCGGGTCGGTATCGCTGCCGCGCGCGACTATGACGCCGCGATCGATGCCTGCACGCTCGCTATCTCGTCGGTGCCGCGTCCGACCGTCGCGGTGCTGGACGGGGTGTGTCTGGGCGGCGGGCTTCAGCTTGCCAGCGCCTGCGATTTCCGGGTGGCGAGCCCGGATCTCAGGCTCGGCATTCCGGCGACCCGGCTGGGCGTGGTCTACAGCGTGGCGGGCACAAGGCGGCTGATGGCGCTGGCGGGCCTGCCGGGAGCCAAGCGCCTGCTCTATTCGGCCGAGCCGATCGATGCAGCCAGCGCGCATGCGATGGGGCTCGTCGACGTGGTTGCCGACGATCCCGTGGCCGCTGCCCGCGCGCTGATCGCACCGATGCTCGACAAGGCGCCGCTGGCCATTGCCGGAAGCAAGGCCGTTCTGGAGGGCTTTGCCCGAGGCGAGTCCGACGACGATGCGATCCGGGCGCTTATCGATGCGGCCAATGTCAGCGCCGACCATGCCGAGGCGCTGCTGGCGTTTCGCGAGAAGCGCAGGCCGGTGTTTCGGGGCGAGTGAGAGCCGGTCCGAGGCTCAGATTGCCGTCACGGCGCGGGCGGTGACCTCGATCTCGACCTTCATCCCGGGTTCGAGCAGGCCCGCAACCAGAACGAGCGTCGCCGCAGGCCGGGTGAGAGCCATGACCTCGCCGCAGACCGCGAGCACCTCCTCGATATCGGCGCGTTGCGTGACGTAATAGGTCGCCCGCACCACGCGCCGCAGGTCCGAGCCCGCCTGGAGCAGCGTCTCGCCGATCGTGGCCCAGGCCTGCCGGGTCTGGTCGGCAGCGGAGGCGGGCAGGCTCATCGAACGCCAGTCATAGCCCGTCGTCCCTGCGACGAAGACGTAATCGCCGTCGCGAACCGCGCGGGCATAGCCATAGCGCGCCTCGAAGGGCGAGCCCGAATCGATCCAGCGACGATCCGACATGGCGTTCCTTACCGGCGCAGCGCGTCCAGAACCTTGCCGCCGGCACGCCCCGTCTGGGCCAGGCCAAGGCGGGCCTCGACATCCTTGATGGCTGCGCGTGTCTTGGGCCCGATGGCGCCGTCGGGATTGCCGACATCATAGCCGCGCGCGGTGAGGAGCCGCTGCAATTCGCGTCGCTCCGCCCGCGACAGGCCACGGTCGTCGGTGGGCCAGGGCGTGCGGATACCGGGTCCCCCGCGCAGGCGATCCGACAGGAGGGAGATCGCCAGTGCGTAGGAATCGGCGCCATTATAGGAGAACGCGGCGTCGTAATTGCGGAAGACGAGGAAGGCGGGTCCGTTGCGGCCTGCAGGCAGGAGCAGGCCCGCATTGCCGCTGCCCGTGAGGGCGCCGCCGCCGATGCGCGTGATACCGCGCGCACTCCAGGAGGCGAGCGGCTGCTTGTCGCGCCGGCCGCTGGGACCGGAATAGCCCGCCGGAACCTTGACCTCGTAACCCCAGCTCGCGCCCGTGACCCAGCCGGCCTTATCCATGAAATTGGCGGTCGAGTGCAACGCGTCCGGGATCGAATCGACCAGATCGCGACGCCCGTCCCCATCGCCATCCACAGCAAGCCGCAGGTAGGTCGTCGGCATGAACTGCGTATGGCCGAAGGCGCCGGCCCAGGAGCCGCGCAGCTTCTCCTTGGCGAGGTCGCCGCGTGCCACGATCTGCAGCGTCGCCATCAGCTCGCCGCGAAAGAAATCCCGCCGGCGCGGGGCGAGGCAGGCAACCGTGGCCAGCGCCTGCGGCAAGGCCCAGCGCCCCTCCACCTTGCCGAAATCCGATTCCACCCCCCAGACCGCCACGATCGTATGGCGGTCGACGCCATATTTCGCCTCGGCCTGAGCCAGCGGCCCGGCCCATTGCCGCAGCATGGCCCGGCCATCGGCAACCTTGTCCTCGTCGACGAGCGTGGCGAGATAGTCCCAGATCGGCGTCTTGAATTCGGGCTGGTTGTCCATCAGCTCGAGGATGCGCGGCTCGGGCGTGACGCCCGCCATCACGTCGTCGAAGACCCGGGCGGAAATGCCCCGCTCCTGTGCCTGCGCCTTCAGGCCCGACAGGCAGGCGGCAAAGCCGTCCTGCGCCCGGGCCCCGTCCGGAATGGACGCAAGAAGCATGGCCAGTGCCACAGACTGCAGGAGGCTGCGGGCAAGCGCGCGGGGCGCAGCGGAGGGAAGCCGGGAGCGAATCGTCATGACCCCATCATAATGGGGCGGGCATGGTGAATGAATCTTTTCGGCGGCACTCTTGTGCCGGAAGGCAAGCTGACAGAAATTAACAGCTTATCGGCGCATTATATTAACGTTGAGATCAAGATCGAAGGCTTTGGCGTATTTGGGTCACCTGATGACCTTGACGATCAAATGTTCTCGTTCTGTCCTGAAGATGTAATGTTGAAACAATCACGTTCTGTTCTCATTTCTGCATCGATCGGTACTCAGAATACAACCCGTTACAACTTTTAATCGTACAACCTATGGTTGTGTGATCATTGTTGCTTCGCCTTCACTTGTTCGTGAGCATTCACTTGTTCGTGATTAGCCGGGCGATGTGAAAAACCCGGCCGTTGCGGGCCGGGTCGTGGATCGGCGTTGTCCGATGCGGTGCAGCACCCGTCCGGGCGCTTGCGCGTTACTGACCCTTGGCGCGCTCGATGGCCTCGAGGATCAGTCGCTCGGCTTCGAGGTGATCGCCCCAGCCGGTCAGCTTGACCCACTTGCCGGGTTCCAGATCCTTGTAGTGCTCGAAGAAGTGCTGGATCTGGTCGATCGTGATCGATGGCAGGTCGGAATAGTCCTTCACCTTGTCATAGCGCTTCGTCAGCTTGGGGCCGGGCACGGCGATGATCTTTTCGTCGCCGCCCGACTCGTCCTGCATCTTCAGGACGCCGATGGGGCGCACCGAGATGATGGCACCGGCAATGATCGGGCGCGTATTGGCGACCAGCACATCGCAGGGGTCTCCGTCCTCGGACAAAGTGTGCGGGATGAAGCCGTAATTTCCCGGATAGCGCATCGGCGTGTAGAGGAACCGGTCGACGACCAGCGTCCCGGCCGCCTTGTCCATCTCGTACTTGATCGGCTCGCCGCCGATCGGCACCTCGACGACCACGTTGACCTCGTGGGGCGGGTTCTTGCCGATGGAGATCGCGTCAAGACGCATGCGGACATCCTCACGAAAGTGTGCAGCGGATAACGGGACATGCCCTGAAGCGGTCTCTAGCCGTCATGTTGCGGCGCGGCAACCCGGACATTGGGACAGGTCGCCACCATGGTTTCCAGCCGCGACCTGCCGGGCCGGAGCGCCGCATGGTTGCCGCCGGGGCTGCGGACTGGTAAGCGGCGCCGATGCTCAACAATTTTCGTAAGCCCGAGGCCCGTTATGCGCGCCGGATGGCCCGTATCGCGCGCTGGGACCGACCGCTCGCGACGCGGCTCGACCGGCTGCGAGCCTGGGCCAACATGGTGCTGGCCGACCATGGCATCTTCCGGCTCGCCTATCTCAACCTGCACAAGGTGGACGACCGGCTGTGGCGGGCCGCGCAGCCGGCGCCCCACCAGATCGCGGCACTGGCCCGCGATGGCGTGAGGACCATCGTCACCCTGCGCGGCGGGCGCGAGCATGGCGCCTG
>JBIPLL010000616.1:0-6234 GCA_044368425.1 Beijerinckiaceae bacterium | reverse complement strand
TCTTATGACAAGATGGAAGGCACAGCTGCCTTTGCCATATTCTAATGAGAGAAAACCTCGATAGCACCTTTAACGTTCTCGATAGCACCTGCAACGTTTCGGTGGCACCTTTGATCTTATGGCAGCACCTGCAACGTTCTCGATAGCACCTTTAACGTTCTTGGTAGCACCTACAACGTTCTCTGTAGCACCTTTAATGTTCTCGATAGCACCTACAACGTTCTTGGTAGCACCTACAACGTTCTCTGTAGCACCTTTAATGTTCTCGATAGCACCTACAACGTTCTCTGTAGCACCTTTAATGTTCTTGATAGCACCTTCACCGTTAACAGTAGCACCTACAATGTTCTCATTCGCACCAATAACATATTTAGTAGCACCAGCATTTTTCTTAGTAGCACCGTTAATGTTTCTTTCTCAACTATTTCAAAAGAAATTCAATAAAAGTAAGAAAGAGAGTTTATTAATTCCAAGCCTCTTGGCGGATTTTTTGATTCATGATCTCAATAAATATCTTTTTCCGCAAATCAGGGCAATGACGAAGTTTGAAGTTCATGGGAAGCTCTGCAGCAATGCAATATGCAAAGAAACAGACAAAAACACCACACTCAGTTGCATTCTGAAAAGAAAATGTTTAAAAGCGTGGTACATCTTTTAAAAATATGCAAACCAATTCTTGTGAAGGGACATCTCTCATAGTGATCTCTGTAAAGTTCACAAATTTTACACCTGCTTCTTTCCTTTTGTGGACATCCCAATCATGCCTCAAGATCTGCTGAATATGCTTGAAAGATAAAAAGGAAATGAGAAATGAGAGCAGTCAATCAAATGAAACTCACCTGGAAACACTGTTTAGAAGTTTTTTCAGAAAACATGGAGTCGTAATATTCAATTATCTTCTGTCCACCTCGAACAACTGCAAGGACCCAGTGAGTTCCACCAGTGTTGAAAGGAATAAATGTTGCAATTGTGTCAAAAATTGTGAGTTGCTATAGAAAAATTTGTCAGTTTGATATAAATATGCAAGGAAGAATAAACAAAAATGACCTTCTGATGTATCAAATTCTGTGAGAATGATGATGATAAGGTAGGCCCTTTCTTTGAATTATCCTGAACCCAACTGGGGTCAAGATAGCCGCATTGTTGCCAAGTCTCACAAATCAACCTCAAATACTCGTGGATTATCTTGAAATAATGTCAGAAACAGCAGTAGCAGATGAAAAAAAGAGTTTAACTGCGCAGTTCAGCCATATTGAATGATTCTTTCTCTTTGGAACCAATGGCAGAAGCTCCATTTTCACAAGTGGGTTGTCTGGGAAAATCTAATGAAAAAAGAAGGTCAAATGGCTTAGTATTTGAAAAAGGAAGATCAACTTACATCAGGCCCAGTGATCCTATCAAAAGAAATGCATGCCTGCTCAAACTCTCCCTTCGCAGGCATTGTGATCAAAACAGCATCTGATGGATCAAGCTTTGCTTTTCTTCTCTCCCTCTCATTCATTGAAGATAGACTTTCAGTGGCTAGTGCTACTCTTTTCCTCTTGGCTCCAGATTTTGGCATTGGAGTGGCTGGTTCTACAGGAAGCTTTGGAGTAATAAAAGGTTCAGCAGCAGAGGCACTAACAGAAGAGGGCAGCAAGGACTCTCCTATTTCAATTTCATCAGTGGACAACAAAATTGAAGAATGACTTGGAGTAACAACTGAATCAGGAGGCAATGGAGGAAGACTTAAGCATGGATCCAAAGGCAGTTTAGAAGCCTCAATAGAATGCAATGAAAGAGGAACTGAGGAAGAGAGAACTGGAGAAGAAGGCAGATTGAGAGAAGAGGGAGGTAATTTTGCTGAGTTTTCAGGAGGTGCTGACTTTCTTTGAACTTTCTTTAGAATTTTGGCATTGTAGGGGAAAAATATATTCTTTCCTAACAAGTCTTGCGCAAGTTTCTCATCTCCCTGAAAAAATATTTAAAAACACTGAAAAATTATCCTCATTTCACGTACCCAGGCCGCATCTCCAGAGATTTTGTGTTTTACACAAAGATCCTTGAATATATCCTCAGAAGCATCCTTGTATTTGGATGAAATGCTTCGGATATAAAGCAAATAAAAGGTAATTGATATCTCAATTGCCTCTGTCTTTCGAACATCCTCAAGAACCTTCTGAATGAGGCCAATCACTTCAGCAATGTGTTCCTCGGATGAATAGTTTGGAATGAATATCTTATGATCCTTTCCAAAGAGCATCAAGTAATCGATGCCCAAATGCATGAGCATCTTACATTTTGGAGGAAGAGAAGCAGAATGCTTCTTCTTGGAATTTGTTGCTGGAGGAGTAGATGGCAATAGCATTGTATCTGAAGGAAGAGTACATCTTCTCTTATTGTGTCCTTTAGTGAATTAGATCAAAAAAGGCTAAGGAATAAATATGATAAAAGACACACACCGCTTAAATTGCAACGGGAGCATTTTTGAATGCTTGCATTTGGTTTGGTCAGACGCACTTCTTTCTTTGGACGCCCACGGTTTGGTTCAAATAACACTGGATATCTACAATCTGTCTCTTCTAAGTCTGTAATTGCTGGCAGATCCACAGGATAATATATCCGCTCATAAAGATCGCGCCCTGACTTACACATTAGAAGGAGAGAAAAATAACTTGCTTAATTTACCTGTGCTTGCCAAACAGCTCTTATCCAGCACCAAAGTCTCTAATTCAGGAACAGCAACAGACTTATTTTTGAAGAATATTTGAAGTACCACAGCATGTGGACAAGGGTATTTCCGAAGTGACCATTCACCACAAGTACATGTTCTTTCTTTCAAGCTTACTTTTGCAAACCTAAAGCATAGAAATTAGCTTGTGCTGCTGCTGTCATTTGATGAAAGATTGGAATGAAATATGCATACTTCCTATTATTGGTCGGGTTTACAGAGACATTAGCTTCAATTAAGTTGCAGTCTGCAAATTCAATGGAATACTTTGTATAATTGAAGCTAATCTGCCGGATTTTGTACTCCAGTAAATCCCCAAAAGCCTTCTGCAAGCTAACTTGCTCCCGAAACATCTGCCTACAGAAAAGAAATAAGAAATCCTTCAGAAAGATATCTAACATTACCTATGCTTTTGTGTCCATTTTGAGAATTTTTTCAGAACACGGAGATACATGGACGTCAAAGGCAGCCTCCTTTCAGGGACTAGCGCAGACCAGAGACTTTCAATCAGCTGTGATGTGGTTCGTCCAGTTGTACTGTTGGTGAAACACTTTGCATACTGGGTGGGATCAATCTGCGCAATATACTGGAATGCTTCGGGGCTTCTGGAGAGGAAAAGTAAATCAAACATTTACATGAACTCAAAAATATAAACATTGATAATAAGCCAGCAAGTTTTGAGTAAAAATCAGCCTCAAGAGCTTGTTGGGCTGCTTCACCAAAAACCTTTGCTGCATTTTTTCCAAATTTTTTTTCCACATTTTCCTTGATATGATTGCAGCAAGATTGAACATGCATTAATGGCACAATGGTCCTAAAGAAACATTTTAAAAACGGACTGAAACAATTATTTTGATTTGATTTTACTCCATCGCATCACTTCCGCCTTTGTCACGGTCCATGAGGAGAGCTCCATGCTGGAATGCAGGATATACAACCAAAATTTGCTGCAAAAACCAAGACCAAGATTCTGCAGACTCTGGATGGCACTGGTGACCCACTGCAATTGGTAAAATATGTCCTATTTGATTGATTTTAGAAAAAGAATGGAATAAAAATATTTAATACCGTCTGGATCAGCAGTGACAAGTCCCCATATATTACCATACCCACCATATTGCGTATATTGGTGGCAAAAATCTGAAGAGAAAAACTTTGGCGCGCCTTCAACCTCTTCCAAAGCCTTAATGACATCATGCATGATCACAATAGAGCGGCTATAGGCCCCTCCTCCTTCAACTCTTTCAATGATCATCTGGATAGACTCGCCTTTTTCCTGCAGCCACTTCTGTAATGATGGGAGTTTTGCCACTCCACTCTCACAGTTTCCATAGAAATTCTGGAAGAAAACACTCTCAATCTTCAAAAAACCAACCCATTAAGGCTCCTACCTCGCGTGCAATTTGTAGAGCATGTGCCAAAACAGAAGTTGGATGAGAATTAATAGCTGCCTTCCTGCTTTGAAGGCAATGCAGCTCAGATTTTGCTATGGGAAGGTCAGAGGTTATTGCCTCCATCACGTCTTTTGGTGTTGCTTGTATTCCTACATCCATCTTCTTTACTACAGAGGGCAAAGTAGCCAGCTCTGTAGCTCCAAGAGCGAAGGGGATCGAGCGCAACAAATCAGCTTCAGCCTCACAGTCATGCAAAAGTGCCACTATAGGACATCGATACCAACGAATCCCTGCTGTTTTAGAGGCATCAAATCAAAAGGCCTCTCATAATATGGGCTTTGTATACCATAAGTCTCTCCCTCTAAGTAGCGAGAGCCTGCAATCCTGAAAGGGCACTTCTTCTCTTGAGAACCTCCTTCTTCCTTGGATCTGGAAGGCCTCCTAGGTATAAATTTGGCTCTCTCTTGATCAACCAAAAAGGAATTTCATACCTGCTGTAGCACACAATTAGCAGCTGACTTTGATCGCTCTTCCTAATCAGATGGCGTCGACCAACTTTGAGAGAGCACTTCTGCGCCAGAATCTTCCAATCGTAAAGGCTTGTTGCTTTTCCTCTGCAGGCATTCTCAATTTCCGCCATCCCCTCCAATGTGTCCACTACATCATGAAGCCATGCCATAAGTCAAAACAATCACAGCAGGTGCTGCAACACTTCATGAACAAACAAACCTTCCTCAGATAAAGTCATCTCAAAAGCCTTGGTTGAATAGGAAATCCCTTCAGCATTGTCAGAATTGTCCCAAGACATTTTTTCTGGCTGCTTGTCCATCTTTGTCAAATCCTTGAAGAGTCCTTGAAAGATTGGTGTGGAAATGCAGAACGAATGTTTTTTGGGCTATCAAGAACGTTACAGGTGCTGGCGAGAACGTTAAAGGTGCCACCAAGAACGTTACAGGTGCTGGCAAGAACGTTACAGGTGCTGGCGAGAACGTTACAGGTGCTGGCAAGAACGTTACAGGTGCCACCGAGAATGTTACAGGTGCTACCAAGAACGTTACAGGTGCTATCAAGAACGTTTGAATTTCATTAAACAAAGTTTGACCTTTTTTGAGAAAAATTTGCTTGTGAGATGTCACGCTTGCACTGTGTTGAAGGGAGGGAGGAGGAGAGGAAGACAAAGAAAAGAAAGTCAGATAGGGAGAGGATAGGACAACCTTTCAAAGGGAAAAATGCAGGAGATTGTCTTGTCTGCTACTGGGCAAGTAGGAGTGCTGGGTGTCTTGAAGAGATCCACCCAGACTTCCCAAGGATTTAGGATCCGAGAGGGGGGACTATTTTTTGTAGGAAAATGGTGTGCGGTAGGTCACACAAGACGTCTTTGGGGCCTATCATTTGTTTTTTGGTCTTCAGGGGTTGGTTTGTCAACACACGGATTCCAATGATGTGATAACGTTTATTTTCTCAATTTCAATGGAGGCATGCGCCAAAGGGGCTTAGAAATTGGAGGATCTCCTTGATGCTTTAGCTCTCAGCCTGGGGATGCTGTTCTTTTTGACAGTAACTTTCTCAGCCATGGCGCTCCGGAGTCCAAAGGGGATCGAGCAAAAAGGTTGGTTGGGGTTTTTGTGGTCCAGTGGTCATATCTGAGGCTACATGGACTTGCTGTAGGCAAAGGTAACATTTTACCCAATAAAACCTGTATTTTGAGTTGTGATCTCGTACTTTTAAGTGATGTCAATAATGATGCAAGTGCCATTGAAAACATTATAGGTGCGACTGAGAACGTTAAAGGTGCTACCGAAACATTGTAGGTGCTATCGAGAACGTTCAAGGTGCTACCGAAACATTGTAGGTGCTATCGAGAACGTTAAAGGTGCTACCGAAATATTGTAGGTGCTATCGAGAACGTTGAAGGTGCTACCGAAACGTTGCAGGTGCTACCATAACATAACATCAAAGGTGCTACCGAAACGTTGAAGGTGCTATCGAGAACGTTGCAGGTGCTACCATAACATCAAAGGTGCCACCGAAACGTTGCAGGTGCTATCGAGAACGTTAAAGGTGCTATCGAGGTTTTCTCTTTTTTCATTTTTCGCCTTCACATTTTCCTTCCCTCTCTCTCCTTCTCCC
>JBIPLL010000158.1:0-6255 GCA_044368425.1 Beijerinckiaceae bacterium | reverse complement strand
AGCCGGCAATGTCGAGCACCAGCCCGTCGCCGCCGCGCAGGGCAGCCAGCGGCGTGAAGCGCTCGCAGGCCGCCGCCAGCCGCAGCAGGAAGTCTCGGTCCGCCTGCGGATCTGCGTCCCCGACTTCGAGTGCGGGAAGCCAGGTGCGCGCCTGCGCCAGAGCCATGCCGGGTGTGAGCCGGCTTTTCGCCGCCGCCCGGTCAAGCGCTGCGATGCGCAGGGCCCCCCGCTCTGTCTCGACCAGCACGAAGGGCGTCTCATCCGGCCCGGCGCCACGGGGCCTGTTCATCATGCGCCGCGCCCGGTCGGTCGACAGGAAGGGAAACCACAGCGCCAGGTAACGCCGCCCCGTTTCCCCGGAGCTCTGATGCGTCATGCTCTCCCGGCCCAATGTCTCCCGCACCGACGGCACGATGAATGAGGCGTCCGGCATCGCGATCCCACTCCAGATGATAACGAAGGCCCGCCTGCCCGTTGCGGGCGCGCAGCAGCACGAGTTCGAAGGCGGGCCGCCCCGGCGCCCGCGCAGCCAGTGCGCGCGAGGGCGCGGCGCGCAGCAACCAGCGCGTTTGCGCGGCGCTGGGCACGGGATCGGCAGCGATGCGCGAGAGGAAGACCGCGACGCCGGAAGCCTTCGCCGCCAGCGCAAGGCGGCGGCTCGCGGTGAGGTCGTAGAGACGGGTTTCGCCCCACAGCTCGATGAACACGGCGCGCAGCGCGCCACAGCGTGCGCCCTCCAGTCCCGCCTGGAGCGCGCTGCGTACGTCGCGGACATGGGCAAGGATGAGGCGGGAGGGATCGAGGCCGAATTCGGCAAGCCCCGCGGCATCCGGCGTCCCGGCCTCGCAGGCAAAGGGCGCAAGCCGCACCCAGAGCAGGGGCCCGTTTCCCGATTGGGCCGCCAGCCCCAGCGCAAGGCCGGCACAAGTCACGGCATCGGCCGTCAGCCGGGCATAGAACTCGTGGGACGAAGCGACAAAGGCGGGCAGGCGATCCTCGCCCGGCAAGCCTGTTGCCGGGGCTGCGCCATGCAGGCGCATCTGTCCAGTGTCCCGCGGTTCTCGCGGTGTTGAAAGTGATATCATGATCATGTTCTCTTTTTGTTCTCAATTCATGGCGGGGACTCCCTTCAAGAGTCAAGGCTGTGAATCGCGTGGGTGATGTGCGGGAGCGAATGGCCGCACGCCTTCGGCAGGCGGAGGAACCATATGGGGCAGGCCTGATGATGCGGTACTGGCGATCCCCGCCGCCAAGCGGCGGCTCTCTATCGGCGCGGCTGGGTCGCGATCGTCGTGATTTCCTTGATGGGCGGCATGGACTTCCGGATACCGTCGGCCACCTTTGTGGCGACGCTGATCATCCACTTCTTGCG
Organism: Beijerinckiaceae bacterium; assembly: GCA_044368425.1. GTDB lineage: Bacteria > Pseudomonadota > Alphaproteobacteria > Rhizobiales > Beijerinckiaceae > JBIPLL01. Next base: position 4,883 of record JBIPLL010000158.1, on the reverse strand, counting down.
CAGGGCCTCGTCATGGGCGACGCGCGCCTTGTCGTCGCACAGCGCCAGCGAGCGCTTCAGAGCCTTGCGCGCGGACAGGAAGTCGCCCCGCTTTTCCAGCGCCAGCGTTTCGCGCCACAGCCGGTCGGCCTCGTTCCGGTTCGGCGAGCCGGCATTGCAACTCCTGTCGGCGGAGGCAGGGGCAGGCGCGCCTTTTTCTGGCGCGGGCGTGATATTCCCCTGAATTGTGCGGCGATATTCCTCGAAATCCGCCAGCTGGCGCCGATATTCCTCCGAATTCGCGCCATGGACGAGCCGGGTCGAGAGCAGTCGCGACATCGCCGCGATATGGCGCGGGTCATCCGGATCGAGCGTTCCGTCGGCGCGCATCCGCTCGCGGATCGCCTCCATGTAGCGGTCGAGATCGTAGCTGCGGGTCTGCGACCAGTCCTTGCCCCAGCGTCCGCGCGCCGTCGAATCGAGGGCCTCCAGCATCGCGCTGGCTTCCGCCGCCGCTTTCGCCTTTGCAGCCTGCGTGACGGCGGCGGCATGTTCGCGCTCCGCACGCGCGGCGAAATTGCGCAGGATGTCGTCGATCACATCGCCTTCGCTCGCCTTGAGCAGCCTGTCGCGCAGCCGGTCCGACAGGTCTGCCGTCGCCAGGCGGATCGCCTCCTCCTTCTGGGCGGCGAGTTCCATGCGGCGATCGCGAACGATGTAGGAATAGACCCGGTCGGATTCGAGCTTGCGGCGGATCTGGGCGCGCTCGTCGGCATCGCCGTCCACATAGCGCCGGTAGAGATCCTCGAGGCTGTCGTCGGAAAACTTCTCATTGGCATATTTCATCACGCCGACCGCCGTCTCGCCTGCCGTGAAGATGGCGGCTGCCGGCGTCGCCATGATGAGCGCACGCCCGGCAAATTCCATCGCCGCCCGCGTATCCCCGCCGGCTGCCTGCCCGACGACGTCGGCGATCTCGTTTGCCTTGTCGACGCTGCCCAGCAACTCGCCCATCTGGCCGCGCAGTTGTGGATCGGACAGGGCGGGGAGCAGCTTCTCGCCCAGCGCGAGTGCCACCTGCTGCCCGACACCCTTGACGCCCTCGGGATCGCCGAGAAGCGTCGCCTTGGCCATGTTGTCGGCCAATGTGTCGATCTGTTCCGCCGAGAGCGCGACCGTGCCCAGCACACGCAGCAGGCGCTTGTCGGCCCCCGAGGATCGATAGAGCTGCTTGTAGGCGGCCACGATGGCGCGCTTGCTCTGCTCCTTGATCGTCTCCTCGCTCTTCTGCGCCACATAGCGACCGATGGCCGCCGTCATGTCCTGTGCGATGGTGGTCGGCTGGGCCTGCGCCCGGCTGACCCCGACAAGACCATGGGCCAGGCCCACGACCATGCAGGCCACGAGCAATCCGCGGGTTCCCCTGGACATGGTCACCTCCCTTGCCCGGGCTTCTCGAAGCTGCTCATGTCGAGATCCGCAAGCGGGTCGCCCCGCCGTGCCCGGACCGGTCCGACCGGCACCCAGCCTCCGGGCGGCGCGTCGTTGAGATCGAGATCGGCGAGAAACAGTTCGAGAAGGGCGGCTCCCTCCTCGATGGCCTCGCCCGAAACCCGGTAAGAGACCGAGATGCGCGAGCCGTCGGGAAAGCTGTCCTCGAAGAAGAGATGCTCGATCGCGCCATTGGCGATCTTCTGCCGGTAGCGCACGGCCGGCGCATCCGCGACGATGACATGCTCCAGACGCTCGACGCCCTCGCTGGGCAGGGGGCGCGCATCCGGCCAGAGCAGGACCATGATCTCCGCCTTGCCGTCGGGTCGGACGAAACCGATGGCCGTCTGGTCTGCGTCGCCGCGAGCCTCCCAGCCGAGGGGCGCACTGAATGACGCCCGGCCAAGGAACAGCCGCACATCCCTCTGTTCCGGCGCGGGCAGATAGGGCTTTGCCGCCACCCCGGCGACACCACTGCCCGGAACCGGGCCACCGCCCTGGCTGGCGCCGTCGGGCAGGGCGGGAACCTCCCGGACATCGACATTGACCTCGTCCTTCCCCGGCCGCGAGACATCGATGATGAGCTTGTCCCTGAGCGAGACGAAGGAGAAGGCGGCATCGCCGCCCGCCGTCAGCACCTCGTCATAGAGCGGCATGAAGAAGGCGCCGGTGCGCCCCTGCGGATCGAGGTCGAAGCGCATGCCGAAAACGGCATGGCTGCGGTTGCGGCACAGCATCGCCCATTCGAGGCGTGCCTGCTTGCGCGCCCGGATTGCGGAGAGAGCTGGATGGGTCCAGCCTTCCAGCGCCACCGCCTCGCAGTCCGGGCCGACATGCGGCGCGACCGCCTGCATTTGCGGAGACAGCGCCATTGCAGGCTCCGGGCGGGGCGGTGTGGCCCGACCGGGCGCGACTGTCGCGGCAGGCTCGCCCGCCTTGCCGAAGCGCACGCGCGCCAGAATGTCATCGAAGAGCCGGATCGCGGCAGTGCCGTCGCGACCGGGTACTTCCAGAACGAGAAGGAGCTGCCGGCCGTCCTTGCGCTTCTCGTCGACAACCGCCCCCACGCTCTGCCGGCCGGGGAAGGACGAATGTTTCCACGTCGCGCGCTTGCCGGCGATGCTGATCCGCTTGTGGGCCACGATGTCGGAATAGCCGAGAAACGGCTCGTCCTGCATCCACCATTCGACGCGCAGCTCGCGACCGGACGCATCGGCGAGGATCAGGGCTCTGTCACCCCGGCTGCTCGTTGTTTTCCAGCCGGCCGGGGCCTCGAACACCACATCCGCCAGCCGGTGATTCGTCCAGTTCTGCGCCTGCGATGGATCGACGGGCACGACCAGCGCGACGAACATGGCGACGAGACAGGTCAGAACGGCCTTCATCTTGTTCCCCTCGCACCATCCGGCACCTCGGCCGTTGGTCGTCGCCTTCCTCAGCCCGACATGGGAGCAGCGACACGGGAGCGGCCAGGATTGGTGCCGCCCGGCAGGAAGAATGACAGACCGGTGCGGGCGGAATCTTGATCTGACTCAAGACCGGAAGCGCTTCCGGCTCCACCCGGATGTCTCTAAGGCGCGCATGTCGACGTCAGGAGGACCGGCGGTCCCCCGAGCGGCCCAGAAGCTGCGACAGGGCCAGCAGCGCTGATGTCACGACGATCATGATCGTGGAGATGGCGGCAATGGTCGGGTCGATCTGGTCGCGCAGCGACAAGAACATGGTGCGCGTCAGCGTCGAGTTCTCGCCGCCCGACACGAACAGGGAGACGACCACCTCGTCGAACGACGTCAGGAACGACAGGATCGCGGCCGTCGCGATCGAGAAGCCGATCTGCGGCGCGGTCACCTTCAGGAAGGCCTGCAGCCGCGTGGCCCCGAGGCTGCGGGCCACCCGTTCCTGATCGAGGTCGAAGCTCTTCAGCGCCGAGCCGATGATCAGCATCACGACCGGGATGGCGAGCAGCGTATGCGCCAGCACGATGCCGGCGAAGGAGTTCACCATCCGGATCTGTACGAAAACATAGAACAGACCGATGCCGATCAGGATCACCGGGACGATAGCCGGCGTCATCATCACGAGCAGCGCAAACCCGCTGAAGCGGAACCGCGAGGCATGCAGTCCATAGGCTGCCGCCGTACCGATGGGGGTCGCGACCAGCATCGTGCAGAGGCCGGCCTGGATCGAGGTCGCGGTGGCCGCCATCCAGCTGCGCGACGAGAAATAGGCATCGTACCAGCGCAGCGACCATTCCCGCGGCGGGAACTCCAGATATTGCGAGTTCGAGAACGACATCGGAATGACGATGAGCGTCGGGAAGATCAGGAAGGAGAGGACGAGCACGCCCACGCCATAGAGCCACAGCCGCCGCTTGTGCGTGATCTGCGTATCGCTTGCGGGACGATCGAGCCAGCCCATCGTCAGTGCCCCGTACCGAGAAAGCCGCTGCCGCGCGACAGTCGCGCCGCCAGCGCCAGCACAACGAGCGTGATCACGAGCAGCACGACGCCCAGCGCGCTCGCCGCTCCCCAGTTGAAGAACAGCTCGATGTCGTTGGCGATGCGGTTCGACACCATCGTCACCTTGCCCCCGCCCAGCATGGCGGGCGTGACGTAGAAGCCGAGGCACAGGACGAAGACGAGCGCGCAGCCGGCGGCCAGTCCCGGCAGCGAGAGGGGGAAGAACACGGTCCAGAACGTATGGACCGGGCTCGATCCGAGGCTCGATGCGGCGCGCAAGAGATCGCGGTCGATGGTCTTCATCGTGCTGTAGAGCGGCAGGACGAGGAAGGGCAGCATGATGTGCACCATGCCCACCAGCGTTCCGCCGAGATTGTGGACGAGCTGCAGCGGCTCCTCCCAGAGACCCAGCTCCATCCCCCAGGTGTTGATGAGCCCCCGCCTTTGCAGCAGCACGAGCCAGGCATAGGTGCGTACGAGCAGCGAGGTCCAGAACGGAAGCAGGACCGCGATCATGCACAGATTGGCGGCCCGACGCGGCAACTGAGACAGAAAATAGGCGAGGGGATAGCCCAGCAGGATGCAGATGCCTGTCGTGATCAGGCTGATCTCGAACGTGGTGCGGAACGTCCGGCCATAGGAGGGCTGGGCGATCATGCGCTGGTAATGTTCGAGGCTGAACCGCCCGGCATCGTCGAGGAAGGACAGCCAGAACAGCCACCCGACCGGAATGACCAGCGTTACCGTGACCAGAAGCAGTGCCGGCAGGGCAAGGCCGGCAAGCGCAAGCCGCTCGCGCCGCTCGTCGCCTTTCAGCGCGGCGGCGTGTAGATCGCCGGGCAGCGGGACGGGAGCCGGCGTCACGGCCATGTTCATCGGCCGTCCTCCCGCTCCTGCGGCAGGAGCACGGTATCGGCGACCGCGATGCCGAGCCGCACCTGCGTGCCTTTGGCG
>JBIPLL010000157.1:0-6283 GCA_044368425.1 Beijerinckiaceae bacterium | reverse complement strand
GATGATCGCCACGACGGAGAGCGCGAAGACGAGCGGCGCGAAATAGAGCGACGCATCCGGGAACATCGGGATCGAGAAGCGAATGAAGCCGTAACCGCCCATCTTCAGCAGGATGCCCGCCAGGATGACCGAGCCGGCCGTCGGCGCCTCGACGTGTGCGTCGGGCAGCCAGGTGTGGACAGGCCACATCGGCATCTTCACCGCGAAAGAGGCAAAGAAAGCCAGCCAGAGCCAGGTCTGCATCTCGGGCGGGAAGCGGAACTGGAGCAGCGCCGCGATGTCGGTCGTGCCGGCCTGCCAATACATCGCCATGATGGCGAGCAGCATCAGCAGAGAGCCGAGCAGCGTGTAGAGGAAGAACTTGAAGCTCGCATAGATGCGACGCTTGCCGCCCCAGATGCCGATGATCAGGAACATCGGGATCAGCCCGGCCTCGAACATCAGGTAGAACAGCACGAGATCGAGCGACACAAAGACGCCGATCATCATCGTCTCAAGGACGAGGAAGGCGACCAGGTACTCCTTGATCCGGGTCTCGATCGAATCCCAGGACGCCAGGATGCAGAACGGCATCAGGAACGCGGTCAGCACCACGAAGGGCAGCGAGAACCCGTCCACGCCGAGGCGGAAGCGGATCGTCTCAGAAATCCAGGCGTGGTCCTCGACAAGCTGGAAGGCCGGACTTGCGATGTCGAAGCGCCCCCATGCGACGAGCGACAGGACGAAGGTGACCAACGTGGTGATCAGGGCTGCCCAAAGGGCATTGCGGCGCACGGCTGCCTCGTCGCCGCGCAGCGTCAGGATGAACGCAGCCCCGACAAGGGGCAGGATCATCAGGCCGGAGAGAATACCAAGGCCGAACATCAGCGTGCCCCCAACAGATACCAGGTGACGAGGGCAGCCACGCCGATAAGCATGGCGAAGGCGTAGTGGTAGACGAAGCCGGTCTGCAGGCGCACGACGCGGTTGGTGACGTCGATGACACGAGCCGCGACACCGTCGGGGCCGATGCCGTCGATCACGCGGCCATCCCCGGTCTTCCAGAGGAAGCGGCCAAGCCACATGGCCGGCCGGACGAAGATGACGTCATAGAGCTCGTCGAAGTACCACTTGTTGAGCAGGAAGCGGTACAGCATCGGGTGACGCGCCGCGATCTGCGCGGGCTTCGTCTTGTCCAGCAGATACATCCAGTAAGCGAGCACGAAGCCCGCAACCATCATCACGAAGGGCGAGGCTTTCACCCAGAACGGAACCTGATGCAGCTCGTGCAGGATGTTGTTGTCCTTGCCCGTGAAGAGCGCGCCCTTCCAGAAGGCGTCGTAGCCGTGGCCGATAAAGGCGTCCTTGAACGCGAAACCTGCAACGATCGCGCCAAAGGCCAGCACGCCGAGCGGCACGAGCATCACCAGCGGGCTCTCGTGCGGCTTGTGATCGCCATGGCCGTGGCCGTGATCGTCGTGCTGCGCATGGGCTGCGTGGGCATGGTCGTCATGGCCGTGCGAGCCATGCGCGTCTTGACCGTGATGGGCCCCCTCGCCCCAGCGAGCATTGCCCTCGAAGGTGAGGAAGAACAGGCGCCACGAATAGAAGGAGGTCATGAAGGCGGCCAAGACGGTCGCGATGAATGCGAAGTCGGCACCAGCCGCCTTGGAGGCATAGGCCGCCTCGATGACGGCATCCTTCGAGAAGAAGCCCGCTGTGCCCGGGAAACCCGTCAGCGCCAGCGTCCCGATCGCCATCATGGCGGTGGTGAAGGGGATGTAGCGCCGCAGGCCGCCCATGTTGCGGATGTCCTGCTCGTGATGCATCGCGTGGATGACCGAGCCGGCGCCCAGGAACAGCAGTGCCTTGAAGAAGGCATGCGTGAAGAGGTGGTAGACGCCCGCCGAATAGGCCCCGACGCCCAGCGCCACGAACATGTAGCCAAGCTGCGAGCAGGTCGAATAGGCGATGACGCGCTTGATGTCGTTCTGGACGAGGCCGATCGTCGCCGCGAAGAAGGCCGTGATGCCGCCGATCACGGTGACGACGACGAGCGCCGACGGAGCAAACTCGAAGACTGGCGACAGTCGCGCCACCATGAAGACACCGGCCGTGACCATCGTCGCGGCATGGATCAGGGCCGAGACCGGCGTCGGGCCTTCCATAGCGTCCGGCAGCCAGGTGTGCAGCAGGAACTGGGCCGACTTGCCCATCGCGCCCATGAAGAGCAGCAGGCAGGCGAGCGTCAAAGCGTGCCACTGGATGCCAAGGAAGTGGAACGAAGCCGTGGCGACTTCAGGCACGCGCGCAAAGATCGTCTCGAAGGTGACGGAGCCCGTGAGCTGGAAGACGAGGAAGATGCCGAGCAGGAAGCCGAAATCGCCGACGCGGTTGACGACGAATGCCTTGATCGAGGCCGCATTGGCCGTTGGCTTCTTGAACCAGAAGCCGATCAGCAGATAGCTCGCGAGGCCCACGCCCTCCCAGCCGAAGAACATTTGAAGGAGGTTGTCGGCAGTCACCAGCATCAGCATGGCGAAGGTGAACAGCGACAGATAGGCGAAGAAGCGCGGCCGATGCGGATCCTCGTGCATGTAGCCGATTGAATAGAGGTGAACGAGTGCCGAGACCGTGTTGACCACGACCAGCATCACGACGGTCAGCGTGTCGATCCGCAGTGCCCAGTCGACCGAGAGATCGCCTGACGTGAACCAGTTGGCCAGCTGGATGCGCGTGGCACCGTTGCCGAAGCCCACCTGGGCGAAGGCGACCCAGGACAAAGCCGCCGCGACGACCATGAAGCCGGTGGTGATCAACTCGGCCGGTCGCGCGCCGATGATGCGGCCGAAGAGGCCGGCGATCAGGAAGCCGAGGAGCGGCAGGAAGACAATCGCGTGATACATCGTGTGTTCCCCCAAGGCGCAGGCGCCAGGGTCAGCCCTTCATCAGGTTGATGTCTTCCACGGCAATCGAGCCGCGGTTGCGGAAATACGTGACGAGGATCGCAAGCCCGATGGCTGCCTCCGCCGCCGCCACAGTCAGCACGAGCAGCGCGAAGACCTGGCCGACGATGTCGTTCAGATGGGTCGAGAAGGCGACGAGGTTGATGTTGACCGCCAGCAGGATCAGCTCGATCGACATCAGGATGACGATCACGTTCTTCCTGTTGAGGAAGATGCCGACCACACCCAGCGTGAACATGATGGCCGCGACGACCAGGAAATGGGTAAGTCCGATGACCATGGCCGCTCTCCTCAGACGCCGGTGCGGAAGGGAACCTTCCGCACTTCCATTGCCGTCGACTTGGTCCGGGCGTTCTGCTCCGCGATATCCTGACGCTTGACGCCTGTCCGCTCGCGCAGGGTCAGCACGATGGCGCCGATCATCGCGACGAGCAAGACGAGCCCCGAGGCCTGGAAGAAGTAGATGTATTGCGTGTAGAGCACGCGCCCGAGGGCATGGGTGTTCGAGACCTGGTCGGCGGGCGGGATCGGCGCGACCGGCGCCTTCAGCACGGCCGGGTCGAGCACCCAGGTGCCGACAACCAGCGCCAGCTCGATCAGGAAGATAATCCCGATGAGCCCGCCGATCGGCAGGTAGTTCAGGAATCCCTGCCGGAACTCGGCGAAATCGACGTCAAGCATCATGACGACGAACAGGAACAGCACCGCGACCGCACCGACATAGACGACGATCAGGATCATCGCCAGGAACTCGGCGCCCATCAGCAGGAACAGGCCCGACGCGTTCACGAAGGCGAGAATCAGGAACAGCACCGAGTGGACCGGGTTGCGCGAAGCCACCACCATGAAGGCCGAAGCCAGCATGATCCCGGAGAACAGATAGAAAAAGGTCGCCGCGACCGTCATGTCGTCGTGTCCCCGACCGCCTATTCAGCGGTTCCCCAGTTCGGCCAGCCCGGTGTTTCGTCCGAAGTCGAAACTCCAGTCGCGGGCTGTCCTATAGCAGTGTTTGCGGCCGGAACAACCCGACCAACGGTTGGCAGGCTGGAACGGGTCGTGGACAACCCGCGCCGGCTTACCGGTAAGGCGCATCCATCGTGATGTTGCGGGCAATCTCCCGCTCCCACCGCGCTCCGTTGTCGAGAAGGCGTTCCTTGTCGAAGAACAGCTCCTCGCGGGTCTCGGTGGCAAATTCGTAGTTCGGCCCCTCGACGATGGCATCCACCGGGCAGGCCTCCTGGCAGAAGCCGCAATAGATGCACTTCGTCATATCGATGTCGTAGCGCGTCGTGCGGCGCGTGCCGTCATTGCGGCGCGGACCGGCCTCGATCGTGATGGCCTGCGCCGGGCAGATCGCCTCGCAAAGCTTGCAGGCGATGCAGCGCTCTTCCCCGTTGGGATAGCGACGCAAGGCATGCTCTCCCCGGAAGCGCGGGGAGACCTGCACCTTCTCGAAAGGATAGTTCAGCGTCGCCTTGGGCTTGAAGAAATAGCGCATCGACAGCGCAAAAGCCGACACGAACTCCTTCAAGAGCAGTGAACGGGCCGCCTCGTCCAGTCGCATCGCCATCACTCACCTCCAGAGGCCGGATCAACCACCCAGCGCCCGACCGAAGAAGAAACCGACCACGGCGAAGCCGCCCACCGTGGCCACGAACAATATATTCCGCAACAGCAGATAGCGGCGGGTCGCCGCCATCCGCTCCTCGTGGGAGCGCGTGAGATTGGCTGCCTGCAGCCGCCCCTCCAGCACTCCCTTGACCACCTTGTAATCGATCCAGCCGATGACGAGACCCAGAATGGCTCCGATCAGGGTGGCCGGTTCGATCACCATTGTCTCACCGCCGGGCTCAGGCGCCAGGCGCCCATCCCGTCAGCTGGAGGACAAGGGCCACGATCGCCACGGCCGCGAGCGAGAGGGGCAGGAACACCTTCCAGCCCAGCCGCATCAACTGGTCGTAGCGGTAGCGCGGCACCATCGCCTTCACCATGGCGAACATGAAGAAGACGAGCGTCATCTTCAGGACGAACCAGACGACACCAGGCACCCAGGTGAAAGGCGGCAATGCGATCGGTGCCGTCCAGCCCCCGAGGAACAGGATCGTGGTCAAGGCACACATGGTCATGATGGCCACGTATTCGCCCAGCATGAACATCAGATACGGGGTCGAGGAATATTCGACCATGTAGCCCGCAACCAGCTCCGATTCCGCTTCCGGCAGGTCGAAAGGCGGCCTGTTCGTCTCGGCCAGCGCCGAGATGAAGAAGATCACGAACATCGGGAAGAGTGGCAGCCAGAACCAGTTGAGGAAGGTCAGCCACGGCACGCCAAGCAGGGTGGCCAGGCCCCGCGTTTCCTGCGCCTGTACGATGGCCGTCAGGTTGAGCGAGCCGACGCAGAGCAGCACGGTGATGATGACGAAGCCGATCGAGACCTCGTAGGACACCATCTGCGCAGCCGAGCGCAGCGCGCCCAGAAACGGATATTTCGAGTTCGATGCCCAACCCGCCATGATGACGCCGTAGACGCCCAGCGAGGAGATGGCGAAAATGTAGAGGATGCCAACATTGATGTCGGCAATCGCCCAGCCGACATTGATCGGAATCACGGCCCAGACTGACAGAGCGAGCACGCAGGAGACGAGCGGCGCCAGCAGGAACAGGCCCTTGTTCGCGCCTGCCGGAACAATCGGCTCCTTCAGGACAAATTTCAGGAAGTCCGCGAAGGATTGCAGCAGCCCGAAGGCGCCGACGACGTTGGGGCCGCGCCGCAACTGCACCGCCGCCCAGATCTTGCGATCGGCCAGCAGGATATAGGCGATATAGATCAGCAGCGACGCCAGCAGCAGCAGGCTCTTGCCCACCACGATGGCGACGTCGAGGAGAACGGTCCAGAAGTCCATGGTGCTCGTCCTCTTACTCGGCTGCCTGATCGAGCGATCCCGCCGCCAGGGCCGAGCATTCGGCCATGATGGTGGAAGCCCTTGCGATCGGGTTCGTGAGGTAGAAATCGCGGATCGGCAGCGTGAAGGACGCAGAGCCCATCTGCCCGCCAGCCTGCGCCAGATCGGCAATCGCTGCGGGATCGGCCGGGATCACCTGTCCGCGCGCTGCGAAATGTGGATGGCGCTCGACCAGTTGCCGGCGCAGGGCCTGAAGCGAATCGAAGGGCAGGCGCTGGCCCAGCGCATCTGAGAGCGCCCGCAGGATCGCCCAGTCCTCACGCGCGTCGCCCGGCGGGAAGGTCGCCCGTTCGGCGTGCTGCACGCGCCCCTCGGTGTTCACATAGAGCCCGGCCTTCTCCGTATAGGTCGCGCCGGGCAGGATGACGTCGGCGC
>JBIPLL010000605.1:0-6305 GCA_044368425.1 Beijerinckiaceae bacterium | reverse complement strand
CTTCATGTTGGAAAGATAAGAGTTGGGTCAAATCGAGACCGTTCAGACCTAAGCCAGGCCAAAAGTGGTCTCTTCGCAGGGTTTGGCCAATCAATCCGAGGGAGGCATACCGATCTCGCACAGCATGGGTGCGATCTGCATGGCTCAGCTGATCCCGCTGATCAGGACGTAGACCACGGTCTGCGCGAGCTGCCCTCGCTTCATCAATCTCACAGATCAGATTGCGATGAAACACTTCCAGCTGGGTGTTTGGATTGTCCTTCCTGGATCCTTCCACCCAAGGCAGGAGTGCCAATGTCGCCTGGAAGTTGGTTGTGGGTTGTAAATCACCCCCTAGGATCATGAGTTGATTGTCGATGCTCTTCAGGACACACTCGTAAATGGTGACCCAACACTTACCCGCATGTGGATCCCATGCTGTTGTTGCCCCACCGAGCAGATTGCGGCCTGTGACGCTTTCTGTGAAGATCCAGGCATGCTTTGGGTCCGGTGATTCAATCCAATCAACAGAGCCAGCGAGTTTCACATCTTTGCCTAAGCGCCCGAAGATCACCGTCTTCGTTTTGCTTTCCCCATTGATCTCATCAAAGGGGATACTCAGGCCATCTGGAGAAGTGGTGGATGCCAAGACAAACTGCAAGCGACTCTTGACCAGATCTTGATCATCTTTGGGATCCAGAAGGGCAGGGGGGCAATCTGGATCAACCAATGGAGTGTTCCCTGAAAACAATCTGATTTCAGGACTGGCCATTCTGAAGTGGAGTCTTTTGGCATGAAATGTCCATAAGCCTTTGGAATCGAGGAGCAATTCGATACCATTGTCTTGAGAATTGGCATTGTGGGCACGATCCAGGCCGAGGCGCCAATGCCATTGCAAAGGTGTGCTCCCGCTGACTCCCACCTCAAAAGGATCCTCCTTGGGAACGGGCGGAATGTGCTCTGATTTGCAGATCGGCCAGCGCAGCCATCCCCAGTTGGAGTTCAGCTCCTGGTAAGACCAGAGGTAGGCACCCTGTAATTGCTTCGCCTCTTGAGAGCCAATCAAAGCCAAGGTTCTCTCGTCCGAGCTATACAACGAGAGTGTGAACGAATCGTCAAAATCGTCAGATTCGTCCTTATAGCGCCAGGTAAGGCATGGGGGTGGGGCTTCCGTCGTCACTGCATCTGATGGGATGTCAGTGAAACGTAAGCGAGAGATCTGACCGTCCCCCTCGGAGGAGACAATGGTCCACGTTGGCACCCATGTGGTGCCTCCTGCGCCTGTGAAAATGACAGCATTTTGAAGAACGTATTGGAACCCATCCTTTTCCACACGCAGAACACCCTGCACTGGACCATAGGGGGCAACAGAGAGTTGGAGACCGTCATATTCAGGGGAAGTCATGCCCTGAGTCTGAGGGAGATGGCCAATCGTTCGAATGGAGCTGATCAGGTGTGACTGGTAGTTTGAAACATTTAGAATCTCCCATTGGACACCTTCTTGTCGCCCATCAGCAGGTTCAACGATAGGTACAGGCCTGAGCTTTAACTTATTCTCATCCATCTCAACCCAGCAAGACTGAGAGTCAAGAATGAGCTTCTGAGGTTGCTTGGAATTTGGCCAGCACTCTTCTGATAGACGATGCCCATTATCAAGCCGGATTGAGAGAAACCCACGCAACAGAACGCCTTTAATCACGATTTGTTCAGATAATTGTACCTTTTGTTCATTGATGGGGTTGGTGATTCGCACAATCGCATCGAGTTCCATCACCGGGACATCACCTTCCGTTTTCATTTGATGCTTGAAGGTTATGAGTGAATTGTTCAACAGCGGTTGAGCAAGGGTAATCGTGGTATATCGTTCTACTTTTAATGGCAACCGGAAGTGACGTCTTTGAGCTCGGAGAGCTACAACAGCACCCTCATCAAAGTTAATCGGCCGTTTCAGCTGGAAAGTGCTGACGTAAGTGGTGAGTTTGCCCCAATCAGCTTCGAGGTCCAGCTGGATTGGAGCCATGTTGTAGAGAGACTCAGCCATGGGTTACTCCAGGTTAGTGTCGGGGTTGCTACGGAGCGTGCTACTCAAGGCATTGCGCCGGATCTGCAGCCGAAGCTGCTCAGCTTTGAACTCCTTGGGTTGAATCTCCGCAGGCAGATGCAATTTGAGTTCTACCCGATAGAGTGGGTATGTTTGAGCCTGACTCGTTGTTGCAAAAATCTCAAGGTATTTTAGGCTCCGCGACGCAAAGGGCATTTGCTTTTGTTCCACCTGCTCCCCCCCCTGCCTGTCCCCCGGGGCCAGAGGCATGAGGACGGTCTCAAGATGGAGAAAGACACCTGAACCTGAATCTGATGGAAGTGGATGGAAGTAGAACAGTTCGTAGCTGAGATAGGGGTCGGGACAAAACGCGAAGGCCTGAACCTCTTCGGTGTCGTGATCTGTCATCTGGAGGCATTGAACTTGCTCTTCAGGGGTCATCAAGTCCCAGTTGCGTGACAAGAACAAGGTCACGGCTATTTGCTGGTTGGAATCATCGAGATCCCCAGCAATCGGTGACCATCTGGCCAGGAGTGCTGGTTCACGTACGGCTATTGCAGATGAAGCAGGGGGCCATTCGCCTGCGTTGTATTCATCAGGGGGCCATTCGCCTGCGTTGTATTCATAGTGCACTCTGGTTGCCATACTATACTGAAAACAGAAGGGAAGATTCGGGCTCGAAAGGAGACGTTCATTGCGGAACATTCTCAATTCACAGCTGTCCTCTGCTGGAAGAAAGAGGAAAGCCTTTACCGATTTAAGATGTTCGGCATTCTTTGTATCAAGTTGGGCATAATCTACCAACAGCGACGCCCCATCTGAGCTCACGGCCTTGATCCAGAACAGCTCTGAGTCAATCGCCATGTAGCAGTTTGGGATGGGACGGGAGCTTCCGTCATTGGTTTGTAGCTTGACTATCCTGCTGCCTGGACTGTATAACTCCGCTACTTCAAACTCCAGCCCTTGATCAAGCAACCGAATCCATTCACGGGATTGGTGCGGTGTGGCAAGCGTTCCAAAGCAACCCCGTTGTACTTCTAATTCTCTACGGCTCTTTACGCTGATCAGCTTCATCATCTCCTTGCCGGCAAGCAAATATGAAGGACTTGGCGCATCTTGGCAGCCCCAGGTGTCATCAACCTGAATGACATTCAAATGAACATCCTTGATTTCCTCTGTCAACTCCATCACCCTTGGTCGGAGGGTACTTTCGTGGCGAAGGGTGACATTGGGGCTGGAATCTCTATGTTCTCTTTGTTTGACGTACTCAACAAACTTCTTCTCGGAGTCGTTGATTTGATGACCAAAGGCCACCTCGACTCCCCGCCAGCCACTTCGCACCGCCGAAAGATTGTTCATGAGAGATCTGGCTCCCTCTACAGGAAGAGCATAACTAAACTGTATTCGGCTGGGATTGGGATGAACGTAGACGGGAAGGGGTTCAAGGTTGAGAGCTTTTTCTTCTGTAGTAGTGAACTGCCGAACGGTACGAACCACCCGGATCGGTGGTGACGGTGGCTTGCCAAGGGCTTTGTCCTCACCCAATCCAGCCCAGCGCAGCAAGCGTTCGTGGCGGGACATGGCTCGCACAGACACCTCAAACACATGGCGCTTGTCGTCGTATCCATCCCAGTAGCTGATGGTGTGCCCAGCGGTGGCGCAGAGGCTGACCCAGCGGTTACCGACGGGCCGCATCCGTAGTTCTTTGGAGTCAGAACCCAAGTTCTTCTGATTCTCCAGCAAAAACTGGTGTAATTTTTTCAGATCACCCTTGATCCCTCGCGTCTCTAGAAACGTCTTAAACTCTTTATTGTTATTAGCTTGAAAGTCCTTGGCAATTAATGTCTTGGGGATCAAGGCGACCTTCAAGAAGGCATAAGGTTCAGGTTTATCACTCTGCGATTCCGTTTCATCGGGCTCCGGCCCACGATTCTCCTGTGGCAGCCAAACGACCAGACGATGTTCTTTGTCGACAGTTTGTTGACTCTCCCCTGAATCTTTCAGCTGACTTAGTTCGTCGTAGAGCCGTTGGGCATTGATCGGTTGACCGAGTGCGTCATAGGCTGCAAGATCTACAGCGAAGCCAAGGCGTTCGAGGAGATTGGCAAAGTACATCGGAGGAGATGACTCTTGAGATGCAGCTTCTGGCAGCGGATTCTCCATCTGCGGGGGGAGAAGATCTTTGACATCAGTGGCAACCGGCACGCGTTTGTTTCCACTCATTGTGGATTGAACAGTGTGATGTGGGCGCTTCACCAATTCCCATTGTTTTCCCTGCAGATGGCCCTTGAAGGCATTAATCAGTTTGACCAGTGCCGTGCTGTGGGTAACACAGGCTCGAATGTCGTTGGGATCATCAAGGATAACTGTTCCGAGCTTATCAGGCTCAAGCAGAGGCGCCAAAAGATCGCTGTGAGGTGTACGCTTGTCATTGAATAAGCCAATAAGCTTCTTCGTGAGTTTGCCGTCTTTCTGGTTCTGAGTCAGCTGGGAGGGCCATACAATTTCCCCTGGCAAGAGGCTGTTTTCATCACCTGGTAGCACCGGCACATCAGGAGCAGCGTTCCCAAAGATCTCCTCCGTAATTTCCTGACAGTGGCGGATAATGGCTGTCATTCGTGCGGCTGTTTCAAAATCAGCCAGGCTTTGAGTGCCCTCCTCTCCTCCATCCGCCACCAATGCATCCACATCTGTGTTTTCAACTTCGAGCAGCGCTTTTGAACACTCCGACCACCGCTCACTCAGACTGTCCATCGTTATTGATTCAGGCAGAAGTAGGCCGGTAAAGAGGAAGCGGAAGCGCATTTTCAGCTCCTCCCAACGATCGCGAGAATTCACATACGCTCCTGTCCGTTGATATGCCCAAACGGATGACCAGAACTCTTGTGCTACTTGATAGAGATCCACCCATGGCGTATTCTCTCCATCAAGAAGGCTCTTCAGGTTTTTGGCCTTTTCCATCAACAAAGTGCGTTCATTGTTGTCATCGCCTAGATAGAATCCATCAAGGTGGTAAACCTGGGTATTGACGGTCTCATCTTTTTTCGGCGGAGCCGCAAACTCCCAGTGGCTGTCATTACGGTAGTCCATCTCACTGCAAAGAAAATACCTATGGCTGATGACTTCACGCTCTAGCGAGATGTTGAGATGGCGCTCATGCTGATCACGAATCTGCACTTCGAACCCCCCAAGCAACCCACATTGGACTGGGTGGATCCGTAGCCGAAGGAGGTTGCGGGTCCAGTATACTTTTTGAATCTCAAATTCATTCTCCGAAAGATACCGTGGCTTTTTTTCATCGATTATGCGTTCAATTGACGATGAAAACTGCATCTCCTCTGGATTCGTCTTCCCTTGCAGCGCACAGGGTAGTTCTGTCAAAAGGCCCTTCCAAGCCCCATCGGATCGGTGACCCACAAAGATACGGTATGTATATCCAAGCTTGAGTTTAAATATTTCATCATTTTTGCATGCGATTCCGTTTGTTCTCCACTGTCCCACCAGGACTTTTCCGTGGCGAGACTGTGGCGGTCGTCTCCTCAGCTCATCCAGAGTCTCAGGTTTTTGGGGATCTCGCAGAACGATTGGTTCACCAAAAAATCCCACAGACTCAATAAGAGACTCCTCCAGCCATATTTCTAACTCGTTTTGTTTCTTGTCATGGCTGTCGTCGGGAGTTTGGAAGATAGGATCATCAGGATTCAAACACTCAAACTTCTCAGCTTTTAAACGTCCGATCTTCAAGTCCTCGAGGGGGGAATCACTGCAAAGTGAGGAGACCTTGATGCTGGCCACAAGATCAGCCAAGCTTGGCGCTGGCTGCAACACCTGCAGGGGAATCCGATGGACCCCCAAACGAATCGACGACCCCTTTGAATCTGGCTTGCCTTGCGCAAGGGGCTTCACCCGAACCTCGTAGACAACTTCAGGCATTGCGGATGTCATGAGCCGTAGGTCCCTAAATTTCAGCCGAGGGAATTGAGAGTCCCATTCCAAATCAAGACGGTCGGTCAGGAGATATGGATCGAGAATAAGAAACTCTTCAACGGAACTTTCGCGAACTTCCCGAAAACTGAGTTGCACATTATCCGCAAGTAGTGTGGGTTCTTTTTCATTTGGTAGTTGTCTGTAAATCTCAAAACTGTCGACCCTGTGTAAGAAATCTCCAATCATATCCTTGGCAAGCTTGCTGTCTGACACCGCAGAGAAATGGATCGGAATTCTTACCTCTAAATAAGGGTTTTCCTTTGTGGCCACGCATCGCTGCCTTGGTGTGCAGATCGTG
>JBIPLL010000156.1:0-6307 GCA_044368425.1 Beijerinckiaceae bacterium | reverse complement strand
AAATCGCGCGGATTCGGCACAGCACGCCGGGCGTGGGGCTGATCTCGCCGCCGCCCCACCACGACATCTATTCGATCGAGGATCTCGCCCAGCTGATCTTCGACCTGAAGAACGTCAATCCGAAGGCCGACGTCTCAGTGAAGCTCGTCTCCGAAGTGGGCGTGGGCACGGTTGCGGCGGGCGTCGCAAAGGCGCGCGCCGACCACATCACGATCTCGGGCTATGAGGGCGGCACGGGTGCCTCCCCTCTCACCTCGATCAAGCATGCCGGCTCGCCCTGGGAGATGGGTCTCGCCGAAACGCACCAGACGCTGGTCCTCAACCGCCTGCGCGGCCGCGTGGCTCTGCAGGTCGATGGTGGCCTGCGCACGGGCCGCGACGTCGTCATCGGCGCGCTTCTGGGGGCCGACGAGTTCGGCTTCTCGACCGCACCGCTGATTGCGGCCGGCTGCATCATGATGCGCAAGTGCCACCTGAACACCTGCCCCGTGGGCGTGGCAACGCAGGACCCCGTGCTGCGCAAGCGCTTCAAGGGCCTTCCGGAGCATGTCATCAACTACTTCTTCTTCGTGGCCGAGGAAGTGCGCGAGCTGATGGCCGAACTCGGCTTCCGCTCCATGGACGAGATGGTCGGGCGCAGCGACGTGCTGGTACGTCGGTCCGATATCGACCACTGGAAGGCGCAGGGCCTCGACCTCACCCGGCTCCTGCATCGCCCGGATGTCGGCCCGGACGTCGCGCTCCGCCATGTCGAGCGCCAGGTCCACCCCATCGCCGATGTGCTCGACCGTCGCCTGATCGAACAGGCGAGGGACGCGATCGAGACCGGCACGCCGGTCGTGATCGAGGCGACGATCGGCAATACCGACCGCACCACCGGCGCCATGCTCTCGGGCGAGGTCGCGCGCCGTCACGGCCATGCCGGCCTGCCGGACGACACGATCACGGTGAAGCTGAAGGGCACCGCGGGCCAGAGCTTCGGCGCCTTCGTGGCGGCGGGCGTCACTCTGGACCTCGAGGGCCAGGGCAACGACTATGTGGGCAAGGGCCTGTCCGGCGGCAAGCTGATCATCCGGCCCTCGCCCGCCGCCCGCGCGCCGGCCGAGCGTTCGATCATCGTGGGCAACACGGTCCTCTACGGCGCCATTGCCGGCGAAGCCTATATCCGCGGCGTTGCCGGCGAGCGCTTCGCCGTGCGCAATTCCGGCGCCATCGCGGTGGTCGAGGGCACCGGGGACCATGGCTGCGAATACATGACAGGCGGTGTCGTGGTCGTCATCGGCCAGACCGGGCGCAACTTCGCGGCGGGCATGTCCGGCGGCGTCGCCTATGTGCTGGACGAGGATGGCAGCTTCGCGAGGCGCTGCAACCTGTCGATGGTCGATCTCGAGCCCGTTCCCGAGGAGGAGGATCTCATGGAGCGCCTCCATCATCACGGCGGCGATCTCGAGACCAAGGGCCGCATCGACATCATGGCCGACATGTCCGGCCATGACGAGGAACGTCTGATGGCGCTGATCGCCAATCACCACCGCTATACAGGCTCGATGCGCGCCAAGGCGATCCTCGACGACTGGCAGGCCTATCGCGGGCGCTTCGTGAAGGTGATGCCCGTCGAGTATCGTCGCGCGCTGCGCGAGATGGAAAAGGCGCGCTCATTGCAGGCGGCTGAGTGACGGAGGCCGCGAGGCGAGCGAAGAGGCGGCGAAAATGAAGCTCATCGGAATGCTGGACAGCCCCTTCGTGCGGCGCGTGGCAGTGCTGTTTGCCACTCGGGGCATCGCTTTCACGCATGAATCGGTCTCCGTTTTTCGCCACATGGATCGTTTCGGCGCCGTGAACCCTCTGTTCAAGGCACCGACGCTGGTGACGGATGACGGCACGGTGCTGATGGAATCGAGCCTCATCCTGCATTGGGCCGAGGGCG
Source organism: Beijerinckiaceae bacterium (assembly GCA_044368425.1). Lineage (GTDB taxonomy): Bacteria > Pseudomonadota > Alphaproteobacteria > Rhizobiales > Beijerinckiaceae > JBIPLL01. The sequence goes on along the minus strand of JBIPLL010000156.1, from coordinate 4,380 downwards.
TAACGGGGCAGAACTTCCTGCCCTCGGAGCCGGGTTCGCGGACCCGGGCGGCGCGGCTCGCCGCACTCGGCCTGGTCGCCATGGAAAAGGCGGTTCAAATCGAGTACGAGCGCAAACGCCCTGAAGCGGAGCGTAGCGCGGCGTGGCAGGCGCGTGTTGCGGAGCAGCTCGCGACGTCATGGTCGCTGATTGAGACCGAGCTGACGGGCGGGGAAGCCGATCCTCTGTCCCTTGAAGGCATCACGGCCACGGTCGCATGGGGTTTTGGACGTTTTGTGACGCCGCTCCATGCGCCACCGGAGCGTTTTTCCCGGCTTGCCGCCTATGCTGGACGGGCAGAGGAATTACCCGAGTATCGCCGCTTCCCAGTGGATGCGGTTTGAAATGAGATGCGCCGCTCCGGCGGCGTGAGGGATGGTGCCGGCCGCCGGGCGGCGGCTGATGCAGCGGGTGGACACGATGGGCAAGGTCACGGGCTTTCTGGAATATGACCGGCAGGAGCAGAAGTATCAGCTCGCCGGCGACCGCATTCGCCATTATCGCGAGTTCACCCTCCCGCTTGAGGACAAGGACGTCGAGAAACAGGCCGCCCGCTGCATGGATTGCGGCGTGCCCTATTGCCACGGCCCGACCGGCTGCCCGATTCACAACCAGATTCCCGACTGGAACGACCTCGTCTTTTCGGGCGCCTGGGAGGAGGCAGCACGCAACCTGCACTCGACCAACAACTTCCCCGAATTCACCGGCCGCATATGCCCTGCGCCCTGCGAGGAAGCCTGCACGCTCAATCTCGAGAACGTGCCCGTCACCATCAAGACGATCGAGCAGGCCATTGCCGACAAGGCGTGGTCCAATGGCTGGATCAAGCCCGAGATCGCCGCGCAACGCACCGGCAAGCGCGTGGCCGTGATCGGTTCGGGCCCTGCCGGGATGGCAGCCGCCCAGCAGCTCGCGCGCGTCGGCCACGACGTGCACCTCTATGAGCGCGAGCCGCGTGCCGGCGGGCTGATGCGCTACGGCATCCCCGACTTCAAGATGGAGAAGCACCACATCGACCGGCGCGTCGCGCAGATGGAAGCGGAGGGCGTCACCTTCCACTACGGCGTCAATGTCGGCGTGACCCTGCCTTTCCAGGATCTCGTCGACCAGTTCGACGCCGTGCTGATGGCGGGCGGAGCCGAAAGCCCGCGCGACCCGCAATTGCCCGGCATGGATCTGCAGGGCGTCCATTACGCCATGCCTTATCTCGTGCAGCAGAACCGGCGCGTCGGCGGCGAGGACACGTCGCAGATCGTGCCGATTCTCGCCGGCGGCAAGCACGTCGTGGTCATCGGCGGCGGCGACACGGCGTCCGACTGCGTGGGCACGGCCTTCCGGCAGGGCGCCCTGTCCGTCACCCAGCTCGACATCCGCCCGAGGCCCCCCGAGCGGGAGGACAAGCTGACCGTATGGCCCTACTGGCCCACCAAGTTCCGCACCTCGTCGAGCCAGGCTGAGGGCGCGGAGCGCGAATTCCAGGCCGCGACGCTCGGCATGGAAGGCAAGAACGGCAAGCTCACCGGCGTCCGCATCGCCCGCGTCGACGAGCGCCGCCAGCCCGTTCCGGGCAGTGATTTCGTCGTTCCTGCCGACCTCGTCATGATCGCCATCGGCTTTGCGGGCTCGGTCATCGACGGCATGGTCGCGCAATCGGGTGCCTCGACCGACCGGCGCGCCAATGTCGTGGCCAATGACCGCGACTACCGTACGTCAAGCGAGAAGGTCTTCGTGGCGGGCGACATGCGCCGGGGCCAGTCGCTCGTCGTCTGGGCGATCCGGGAAGGCCGGCAAGCTGCCCGCTCCATCGACCTGTTCCTGATGGGCGAGACGGTCCTGCCGCTCTGAGCGGCTGTCGGCCCGAGGGTCAGTTCGGACGATTCCAGCGAAAATCGTCGGCCCGTCCGCGGACCGGCTCCGGGGGCGCTCCGTCGACGAGGGCCCGTTGCGCGAGCGCATCGGCAGGAAGGCGCGATGCGCGCCGCTCCACCAGCAGGCCACCCGCGCTCAGTTCGGTCCGGGTCAGCGACATGACAGGCCCCGCCACCGGTTTCATCGGGATAACCGGCATGCCCGTGAATTCCGGCAGATGGGTCATCGCGGCATCGATCATCCGCTCAACGCCGCCGGGCTGAAGTTCGGGCGACAGCGGCCCTGCATCGGCTGGAAGCGCGGCCACGGCACTCCCGCTCCGGTTCTGGATCAGCCGGCGCAACTCGACATCGACGAAATGGGCCACCTTGCGGGCGCCTGCCTTGGTGAAGTGCACGCCATCGGCGGTGCGCAGCCGCGCGGGCTGGCCATTCACGTCGGGGCCGGTCAGCGTGAAGCGGTTCTCGACATCGACGAAGGCCTCCCAGATATCGATGAAGGTCGCGCCGCCGCGCTGCACCCGACCGCGCACGATCTCGTTCAGAGCAAGCATGTCCGCCGAGAGCCGCTCGCTGCGCATCGGCGGAAGGCCAACCCAGAAGAGCGGCACCTTCTTTTCGGAAAAGGCCGTGACGATGGCATCGACCCGCTGCGCATAGATTTCGCGCCAGCGCTCGCTGAACGGGTCGTGACTGATATCGCCCTCGCGGATCGACTGGCGGTCGTTTACGCCGATCATGACCACGCCGAAGGTGACCCGGTCACTGCCCCCCAGCATCTCCGACACGACACGAGGCCAGTCGTAGAAATCGGCACGGACAAGTCCCGTATCGCCGCGCGCGCGGCGGCTGACGGCAACCTCGGGGCTGTCCGCGAAGGCGTCATCCACGCCCTGCCCCAGCAATTCGCCAAGCGAATCGCCGAGCACGGTGACGAAGGTCGTCGGCTCGACCTTGGGCTTCGGGGCCTCCGCACCCGCGATACCGGGCGCCCCCGCTCGCGGCAGGGCAGGAACCGGCTTGACGAGGGGCGTCGGCACGACACGCCGCATGCGCTCCAGATGCGGATAGCGCAGCAGGTCGTCATTCTCGGCAATGGCGGTCGGCCCGCCGCTGATGAAAATCAGCACGGCAAGGCACAGAATGGCGCGCAAGGCCGACGACCGCATCGGAGTTCCTCCAGCCGTCAGGATAACCCGCTTCGCGCCGTTCGTCAGCGCCGTTCGTCAGCGGCCCGCGCGCAGCCGCTGCAACAATGCCGGCGTCGGGAACCCGTCCGGCACGAGGCCGAGCCGCGCCTGTTCCGTGCGCGACGCCTCGCGCGTCTTGGAGCCAATGCGCCCGTCCGCCTCACCCACGTCATGCCCGCGCCGGGCGAGCCATTCCTGCAATTCCTTGATTTCCGGCTTGGCGAGCAGCGTCTGGCTGCGCGGCCAGGGCGTCTTGAAAGTCCCGCCACCGGCGATGCGGTCGCCCAGATGCCCGACGCCAAGCGCATAGGCATCCGAGGAATTATAAGCCTTGATCACGTCGAAATTCGCCGTGAGCAGGAAGGCGGGCCCAAGGTGCCCGGCCGGGAAGAACAGCCGCGCTTCCCCGCTTGAGGGCAGTGGCCGCCCGTCGGCGCGCTTCACGCCAGCCTGCTGCCAGGCGGCGAAGCTGCGGCTGACCGGCAGATAGGCGAAATTGGCCGGCAAGGCGACTTCCATGCCCCAGGGCAGGCCCGGCTGCCAGCCGAAGGACTTGAGGTAATTGGCGGTCGAGGCCAGCGCATCGGGCACGCTGGCCCAGATGTCGCGCACCCCGTCGCCCGTGAAGTCGACCGCGTGCTTCATGAAGCTCGACGGCATGAACTGGGTCTGGCCCATGGCGCCAGCCCACGAGCCGCGCATGCGGGCGACCTCGATATGGTCCTGTTCCAGGATCTGGAGCGCGGTCAGGAGCTCGTTGCGGAAGAAGTCGCCGCGATAGCGGGCCTGCGCCAGCGTGGCGAGCGAACGGATCACGGATTTGTCGCCGGTATTGGCGCCGTAATTGGTCTCCATGCCCCAGACGCCAAGCACGACCGAGCGCGGCACGCCATAGCGCTCCTCGATCCGCCCGAGGACGGCACTCCATTGCGTAGCGGCCTGACGTCCCGCCGCGACGCGGCTCTCGGCAGCGGCATTGTCGACATAGGTCCAGATCGGCTGGACAAACTCGCTCTGGCGCTTGGTGATCGCGATGATCGAGGGATCGACGGTCACGCCCGCGAAGGCGGCATCGAAGGTCTTGCGCGACACCCCGCGCGCGCGCGCATCGGGCCACAGCCCGCTGACGAACTCGCCCATCGACGCGGTCGGCTGCGCGGCAACGGCTTGCGCGGGAACTGCCGCCTGCACGCTGTCGCGTCCTTCGAGCCCCAGGCATCCCGAAAGGGCAAGGGCGAGGGAGAGCACAGCCACGCTGCGCGACAGTTGGCGCGCGACAGGAG
>JBIPLL010000154.1:0-6334 GCA_044368425.1 Beijerinckiaceae bacterium | reverse complement strand
AGACTCGACGTCTACGAAACGTCGGTCGGGTGCATCGGACTGACGATCTGTTCCGATCTCCGCTTCCCCGAGATCTATCGGGAACTCGCGCTCAAGGGCGCCGAGATCCTCACCTGTTCCTCGGCCTTCCTGTCGCCGCGTTTTGACCACTGGGAATTCTTCCTGCGGGCACGGGCCTGCGAGAACCAGTGCTTCGTCATCGCGGCGGGCCAATATGGCAAGGAGCCGAAATCCGGCCTCGGCTTCGTTGGTCGCAGCATGATCGTCGACCCCTGGGGGACCATCGTCGCGACCGCCTCGGACGAGGAAGGGCTCATCACGGGCTTCATCGATCGCGCCTTCATCGACGAGGTGAAGCGGCGTTATCCGCTCATGAAGCAGCGGCGGCCGGAACTTTACCCCGTCCTGCGCGGCGAAGGCCGGCCATGAAAAAGGCGGGCCGGAAGCTCCGGCCCGCCCTTTCATCTCATGGACGCTGGCGTCAGTTGGTGCCGTAGGTCTTCGCGTCGATCTTGCTGTAGAGATTGTCCTTCAGGACCTTGGCGAGCGCCTTCGGGTCATTGCGGTCGACATTCTTCAACAGGCCGTCCCATTTGGCGAGCGAGGCCTCGAAGCGCTTCAGCAGTGCATCGGGGTCCTTGACCTTCAGCCTGGTCTGCCCAAGCTCGATCGCGGCCTTGCGCGCCACATTGTCGGAGAAGTCCTTGACCGACTTTTTCATTTCGGCGGTCTCGGGATAGACGGTCACGCCCTTGCCGGGCGCTTCCTTGAGCGCGTCCTCGGATTCCTTCATGTAGCCGAGCATCATCACCGGGATCGTATCGGCGATGGAGTCGAGCAGCACGCGGCGCTCTTCCGGCTTCAGTTCACGCCAGAACCGGCCGTTAAAGCCCCACTGCCAGCCGGCCCAATAGAGACCGAGCGAGATCGTGCTGGTGTGCTTGGCCACATCCCAGAGCGAACGGCTCTTCATGTCGTTCGCGGCGTTCGCGGCGCAGTCGATCTGTCCTTTTTCCAGGCCGGTGAACATTTCGCTCGACGGCACATTGACCGGCACGAGTCCGACGGTCTTGCCCCAATCGGAGTGCACGACACCCGGCATGCGAACCTTCAGGCCCTTGAGGTCGGCCAGGGTTTCGACCTTCTTGGTGCACATCAGATTGTAGGGCGGGGTCGCGTAGCCGCCCGCGAAGACAATGCCGAGCTGCTTGAAGCGCGCCACCATCTCGGGATCGGTCATGTAGAAGTCCGTCACCGCGAAGGTCACGGCCATCGTGTCCGATACGCCGAGCGCCATCATCGAGATGACGTTGTCCTCGGGCAGGTCGGAGGGCGTGTAGGTGCCCGCGTGATAGGTGGCGTGGGCCACGCCGTCGCGCAGACCCGAGAGATGGGCTCCGGGCGGCAGAAGCGCGGTGCCGGTGAAGACCTTCGCCTTCAGCTGACCATTGGACTGCTTCTCGAGCGTCTTGGCCCATTCCAGATAGCCGAACTTGGTCAGCGGATGCGTATCCGGAAACCAGATGCTCGCGTTGAATTCCCTGGCGGCGACGACACCAGAGCCGAGCGCCACGGCGGCGGCGGCGATACCCGCGATGAGACGACGTTTCATGCTTAATCCCTCCCTTGATGCAGACCTTGTTGGGGGTGTCTGCGGTTGATCAGAGCTTCGGTGATCACTCGGACGACTTCAAGATAGATTGCGTCTTGCGGGTTCCGCCGGACGCTCTGTCGCGCCTCAAGCGTTTCCGGGAACGCAGCCCGGGCGCTTCAGGGCGCCTCGGGATGGATGATGAAGATCTTCCGGATCGTCTCGTGCACGATCCATTCCCCCTTCCACCCTTTCGGTGTGACGGCATGGTCCCCCGGCCCGACATCGGTGCGGGTTCCGTCCGCTCCGATCAGCGTGGCGGACCCTTTCAGAACCTCGAAGATCTCGGTCGTCACCCGCTCCGAGGCGAAACGCCCCGGCGTGCATTCCCAGACGCCAACCCTCAGGGTGCCGTTTGCATTGCCAAGGAGATCATGCACGGCGTCCTTCTGGCCCGGCGTGAGGGTCCCGGACTTGTCTCTGAAAGGGCCGAGTTCCATCCGCCTGGCCTGCTCGGTATCGAATTTGAATACCATCGGTCGCGTTCCTCTCGTCGGCTTCGCCGCTGCGGCGTGTGCAAGTTCCGTTCGGCTCAATCGCCTGTCGTCTTTCGATCCTCGACGTCGCGGCGCATCGCTTCGGGATCGCGCTCCTGCGGTGGCCCGTAACCGCCGCCGCCCGCCGTTTCGATCAGGATGCGGTCGCCGGCATGCAGCGTCGTGACGATCTTGGACGGGATCTCCTCGACGCGACCGTCCTTTCTGAAGATCACGGACCGCGACTTCTCGCCGTCCTCGCCGCCATTTCTCCCGCGTGCGGCGAAGAAATGGCGCTCGCCACGATGCGTGAAGCGGACGTCTCCGTGCAGGATCTCATATTCACGGCGGATGCCCAGTCCGCCGCGCATGCGGCCAGGTCCGCCTGAACCCGTTCGGATCGCGGTGGACCAAATCCGTATCGGCGCATCCATCTCCATGGCCTCGACCGGGAGATTCATGCAGTTCGTCGCGTCGGTCTCGATCACGTCGACGCCGTCCTTGTCGGGCGCGGCGCCCGAGCCGGCCGCAATGATCTCACCGGTCACATAGCGCGAGCCGTCGGGCCGCGTTCCACCGAAAGCAAGAAGCAGCATCTCGCAGGCGGATTCGGCGGGCATTCGCTCGGGCAGGGCTTGCGCGAGAGCAGCAAGGATCGAGCCGGTGACACGCTTGATCGTGGCCGAGCGTGCGTTCACCGCGGCCGGTTCCCGAGGATCGACGACGGAGCCCGGCGGGAGAACGAGGTCGACGACGCGGAAGCAGCCACCATTGGTGGGGATCGCCGCATCGGTGATCGCCCGCACCGCGTAACAGGCCGCCGCGAGGCTGCCGGAGGGTACGCAGTTGAACGGCCCGCGCACCTGCGGGCTGCTCCCGGTAAGGTCGACCCGAAGCGTCCCGTCGCGAATGGTCACGGCCACTTCGATGCGGATATGCCGATCGAGATCGATACCGTCATTGTCGAGATGGCCGACATGGCGATAGGTGCCTTCCGGCAGACGACGCAGCGCGGTCCGCGTCATCGCTTCCGACCGGTCCAGCAGCTCCGCGAAGATCCCGCGGATCCTGTCCGCGCCGTAATGCTCCGCAAGGGCCGCCACGCGGCGCGCGCCAACCCTGCAGGCCGCGATCTGGGCGTTGAGGTCGCCTTCGAACGTATCGGGGATGCGGACGTTGAGGCGAAGGATGCGGAACAGATCGGCGTTGGGGCGACCTTCCTGCATCAGGCGCATCGGAGGGATGCGGATCCCTTCCTGATAGATCTCGACCGCGTCGGTCGGCACCGAACCGGGAGCCATTCCGCCCACGTCCTGGTGGTGGGTCATGGTCGCGCTGAAGGCGATGGGGCGGCCTTCTGCGAAGATCGGCATGACGACCGCGAAATCCGGCAGATGGGTTCCGCCAAGATAGGGATCGTTCATCGTGAAGATGTCGCCGTCGCGCATCGAGGCGAGTGGGAATTCCGAGAGGATCCGAGCGATGCAGGGAATCAGGGTCGCGAGATGGATCGGAATCGCGACGGCCTGCGCCAGAGTTTCCCCTTCCAGGGTGAACAAGGAGGCGGAGGCGTCGAGCCCTTCCTTGACGATTGGCGAGAACGAACTCTTGAGCAGCGTGAGCTGCATCTCGTTGGCGATGCCATCGAGCTTGTTGCGGACCACTTCGACCGTGACGGGGTCGTTCCCTGCGTTCGCCGCGGCGACCATCTCAATCATGCTCCAGAATCATGATGCCGTCGGCGTCGATCCGTCCCCGCCAGCCCGGCGTGACCAGCGTCGTGGTGTCGGGCTGCTCGATGACGGCCGGGCCTTCGAAAGCGAAGCCGATCGGCATCGCCGTCCTGTCAAGAACCCTGGCCTCGACGGTCCGGCCGTCGCCGACCCGGATGACGACCGACCGTTTCTCGATCGGTCCCGAGGAGGGCTCCCACGCGTCGTCATCGATACCGGCGAGGCCGGCGACGGAGTGGACGGAGCGAAGATTGACCAGCTTCACCGGCACCTGCGGCGCATAGCCGTAGATGCGGTCATGCGCGGCGTAGAAATCGGCCTTCAGACGTTCCAGAGGATCCGGTGCGTCCGGATGGAGTTCGATCTCGAGCGTATAGGCCTGGCCAACATAGCAGACGTCGGCGAAACGGCGGATCATGACGGGGGCGTTGCCGATGCTCTCCGCAGCCATCTGTTCCGCACAGGCCCGGTCGATGGTCGCAAGCGTCGACCGCATCCGGTCAAGATCGGCCTGCGCCATGGCGAAGGGAAAGGCGGCTGCGGCCTCGTGCTCGATCGGAGCCGCCAGCAGGCCGGCGGCGGACAGAACGCCCGGATGCCGGGGGACGACGATCCGCGTCATGCCGAGATCCTCGGCCAGCGGACAAGCGTGCAGCGGTCCCGCTCCGCCGAGCGGAAGCAGCGCGAACCGCCTTGGATCATGCCCCTGCCGAATGGAGACGAGGCGGATTCCCTCCGCCATGTGGGAATTGATGACGCGATGGATGCCCAGCGCCGCATCCTCGGGCGACAGGCCAAGCGGGGTCGCCACCGTGTCGCGGATCGCGGCAAAGGCCTTGTCGGCATGCAACTTCATGGAACCGCCAGCGAAGCTCGCCGGGTCGAGATAGCCGAGCACCACAGATGCATCCGTGACCGTGGCCCGCGTGCCGCCGCGCCCGTAACAGGCGGGCCCGGGCTCCGATCCGGCCGAGGCCGGCCCGACCCGCAGGCCGCCCGCACCGTCGATCCAGGCGAGTGAACCACCGCCCGCGCCGATCGTGTTCACGTCGACCATGGAGACGCGGACGGGATAGCCTTCGATCGTTCCTTCCGTCTTGAGGGCCGGTCGGCCGTCTTCGATGAGGGCGATGTCGCTCGACGTCCCGCCAACGTCGACGGTAATGACGTCACGGAAACCCGCGATCTCGGCCGTCATCCGGGCGCCGATCACGCCTGCGGCGGGACCCGAGAGGAAGAGACGAACGGGCCTCTTGCGGGCAAGATCGGCGCCCGCGACGCCGCCTCGGGACTGCATGACCTGAAGGGGGGCATGGACCCCTGCGGCTGCCAAACCCTGCTCGAGATTGGCGAGGTAGCGGTCCACGACGGGCTTCACATAGGCGTCGAAGGCCGTGACGACCGTGCGCTCATATTCGCGGAATGCCGGGTCCACTTCGGACGACAGGGAGATTTCCAGATGCGGAAACCGCGCCTTGACGATGTCGCGCGCCCTTTTTTCATGCGCGTCGTTGAGGAAGGAAAAGAGGAAGCAGATAGCGAAGGCCTCGGCCCCGGCGCGGACCGCGTTCTCGGCCGCCGCAAGAACGCTCGCCTCGTCCAGCGGAACGATCACCTCGCCCTTCGGGCCGATCCTTTCCCGGACTTCCTGGCGGAAGCGTCCCGGAGCCAGAAAGACCGGCGTTTCCGGCACGAGCGAGAGATCGTACATCTGCCGCCGCATCTGGCGGCCGATTTCGAGAACGTCCGCAAAGCCCTCGGTCGTCAGCAGACCGACCGCTGCGCCCTTGCGCTCGAGGACCGCATTGGTCGCGACCGTCGTTCCGTGGATGAACCGATCGATAGCTTGAGGAGGTACGTTCCTCTCTCGAGCGATGCCGCCCAGAGCCTCAAGAACCGCCACGCTGGGATCCGAACGCGTGGTCGGCACCTTCATGATCAGGCTTCGCTCTCCCGGCCGGCGGACCACGATATCGGTGAATGTCCCGCCGATATCGACCCCGACCCTCGCACTCCCGACCATTGCTCCCCCTGCAGATGCATCCGGGTGCGTAACCGACTTCCCTCGTCGACCACGCCCCTCATTGACCGCAGGCGCGGCCTCTGCGCGAGTGTTGATCCGATCGGAGTTCAGATCAACAAGTTTCACAACCGTGAAATTAGATAGAGCGCGGACGGCATGACGTTTTGGCGCAGAAGTCCTTGAAAGAGCACTCTCCGCGAAGAGGCATGACCAGAAGGCAGCGTTGAAATTCCTCGGGAAATCGATGGCTTGGCATGGCCACGGCGCTGTCGGAAGAAAAGTGGAGCCCCCCCTCTGCCGGGCTGTCGAGCGCGGGGGTGAAGCGCTCGAAAGCGTCGTCACGAGGCGTCGCGACAGGAAAGCGGTTTTGCCCTGGAGGACCGCGCTGGCCGCGCGGTGTCAGGTCTGTGCGGCAGGGTTGGGGTCAGTTCCGCGATTGTCCGGGTTCGGC
>JBIPLL010000671.1:0-23304 GCA_044368425.1 Beijerinckiaceae bacterium | reverse complement strand
TACATATGCCTGTGCACCACAATTCCCAGAATCACACCTGTCTTCTGCAGTCAGCGTCCATTCTTTTGGTTTATTTTTATCTGGCTTTGAAGCAGTAAGCTGTGAAATCATACTCAAAATACCCTCCTGGGTTTAGCGTTTGTCCGTAGTATAGAAGCCACTTCCATTAAAAGTAACTCCTACATTAGAGTATACTCTAATTAACGGAACATTGCAAGTATTACAATTTGGTATTTGCTCTTTTTCTGAAATACCCCTAGAAATTGTTTTAGAAGTATTACAGCCTTTACATCTGTAGTCGTAAATAGCCATTATCTTAGTTTGATAATCTGTCCAACTTTGATTTGATTAGCATTTTTAAGCTTATTTAAACTAACAAGCTTTTGCACTGTGGTTCCATACCTAGATGCAATTTTGCTTAGTGTATCCCCAGAAACAACTTTATGTGCCGTTTTAGGGGCATTTGCGGGCTTCTGAGTGGCCTTTGTAGCGGGCTTAGCAGCTGGCTTAGCTGCAGGCTTTGCAGGCTTTGGCTTGGCCTCAACTGGCTTTGCAGCTGCACCTGGTGTATTAGGAGAGCTGGCCTTGTTTGATGGAGCAGATCCAACATTGGCATAATCTGCAGCACCTTCAAGGGCAATTAGAGACTTCATAAACTCAATTGGCTCAACGAATCCCTTGCCATCGTCAGACCATCCGTGTGTCTTTCCCTTCCAAATTTCCCAGTGCAAATGTACGCCAGTGCTCATACCGCTGGTCCCCATCGTTCCAAGAAGATCTCCAGCTTTAACTTTATCACCCTGCTTAACCTTCATTGAACCCTTAACAAGGTGGGCATACAAAGAGCTATAAAATTGACCATTAATGTTATGCGTAATCTTTACGTAATATCCAAAACCACTTGGCTCACCGTTGTCTTGTTTTGTCTTGGATGGTCCAGCATATGTAACTGTTCCAGGATATGGAGCATAAATACCACGATCTTTTCCAGCGGTATAAATAATGTCAGTTCCATTGTGATGCTTGCGTGTTTTCTTTACTGGGTGAATTCTCCAACCCATGTAGCTAGTTACTCTCCAGTGCTTGCCTAGCAAGCCAGAAAGTGGCATTTGTGCTTTAGCCATAAAATCTCCTTTTGAATAATTATATCACTAATAAGGAGAGCCACCTGTGAGATTCGAACTCACGACCCTCCGCTTACAAGGCGGATGCTCTGGCCAACTGAGCTAAGGCGGCGTAGTCCCAACGGGATTCGAACCCGTGCTACTGCCGTGAAAGGGCAGCGTCCTGGGCCACTAGACGATGGGACCAAGCGACTCTGACCAGACTTGAACTGGCGACCCCTACCGTGACAGGGTAGTGCTCTTACCAACTGAGCTACAGAGCCAGAGCGGATAGCGAGAATCGAACTCGCACATTAACCTTGGCAAGGTTACGCACTACCACTATGCAATATCCGCAATTTGTCTGCTTTATCTCATTAGGAGAGTGGTGCAGACTAACCATTAGCTCCCCCTCGTGGATTCGAACCACGAACCTTAGAGTTAACAGCTCTCTGCTCTGCCATTGAGCTAAGGGGGATAGCCTATTTACTTGTTTGTAGCTGCTGCAATAGCTGTTGCTACAGATGTAGTAAATCCAACCATAACTGGATTTGCATCAGTAAGAGTAATTGCAAAAGAATCGTGCAGTCCCTGCAATGCGGTTCTAACAGACTTTAGTCTTGTGCTTGTGTGCGTTGGTCCAGATAAAACAATGTCAGATAGCTGTGTGCTTCCAGCATACACTGTTGACCCAACAGCGATAGCGTCAGAAATGCATGCTGGGTAGTCCACCTGGTTTCCTCTTACATGGTTTCCAGATGATGCATAGAACTTAACTCCAGCATTCTTTAGTGTAGCAATAGCGTTTACAATGCCACTGTGTGCCACCTGCACATTTACTCCTGGAGAAGATGGCGTACATCTAGATCCATTGCCTGCATTATAAGAAAATGATACAGACTTAATGTTGTATTGAGACGCATTTGCAGATACCCACTTTAGTGCTTCAAGTAGCTGAACTCCAGTTACAACGCCAGTTTTTGTAGTTCCAGCCTCAAGAAGTATGAGGTGTGCCGATGGGTTGCTTGCCCTTGCAACATCTGCCATTATGGTGCCGTGATTAAATGCCTTAAACTGAGAAGCATTTCTTGGGACTACCGCAGAATTACATACTGATACAGAAGTAACACAAACCTCTGTGACCTGACCATCAATTAGTTGTGACTCAAAGTTAACATCAATGATTGCTATGGCACCCTGAGTATTTGCCTGAGCTGGTGCAATGCCAACTAGTGCAAAAATAGTAGCAATAATGATTGCTAGTTTCTTCATATTTTTTATACCCTTCAATTTATTTATCTATTAGTTTAATTACGTGCAAGCATGGGTCTCCCCCATCTTCCCACTCTTTTTCTTCTTCTTCTGTCATATGCGGGTCACCATCGTGAGTGTTACAAAATGGCTCAGTTACCCAGCCCTTATTTATACCCATCTCTAACCAAGCCCAAAACTGAAGCTTGTCTAGATCAGTATTAGTATTGTCACTCATATGAGAAACCCCTCTGTATTATGTATCAATTATACAAAACACAAAGGGGTTTGTCAAATATATTTTACTGTTCTTCTTGGCCTTCTTCAAATTCTGGCTCTGATTCCACAGCTTCTTCTACGGCTGGTTCTTCATTTTTGCCATTTTGGCCAATTAGAATACCTGCCAAAGTACCAGTAATAAAGGTTGCAATGCTTCCAAGAACATTAAAGAACATCTTGTCGTTCTCAGATTGTGCACCAATTGGCTGGGTTACAAAAATTAAGGCATACAAAATACCCACTGCTGTCATCAATAAAATAGATCCAAGAATAAGACCAAGAGAAAACTTTAGTCTAGCCTCTAGCTCTGATGATGTATATCTTTTTCCCATTATTCCTCAACTTCTACTGTTTCGGACTCTGTTGCTTCTTCAACAATTTCCTCTTCTATTGTAGCAGATTCTGTAGCCAATGGGTCATATCCAAGCAAATCTGTTGTGCATGTGCCTGCAGCCTCACAGACTGGTGGAACGCACTCCTCAGTTCCCCAGTTAGCTGGGTCCTGGCAGGGGTATCTATAGTGACCATCATAGCCACATCCAGAAAGGGTAAAGGCTAAAATGGATACACCAATTAGGGTAATAGTCTTTTTAATCATGGGTATATTATACCGCAAATTATTCTTCGTCTTTTTCTCTACGAATTGGATAGGTTATAATCCAGATAGCTAGTGTTACCAAGATTAATAGTCCAGTTAGATCCCTGGCACTGCCTTCCAAAACTAGCCAGGCAACTACCATACCAAGCAGTGTCCAGGACTGGTCAATGATATCTTTGAACAATCCAGCTAGAAATTTCTTCATTTACGGCCTCCTTATTGATGCTGCCGTGGCAGCTGTTGTTGTAGCTGTTATTGCAACCTGTCCAACAATGACTGCTGCAACAACAACATCTTCTGATTTTTCACGGATTTCTGGTGACATGTCTGCACCAACATTTCCAAGATTATTAAATACTTCTAATACTGCTCCTGCAACATTTCCAATCAGTGGAATTTCTGCGAGTTCAGCTGGCAACTCTAAGTCATCTGCTTCTGCAACTACCATCAATGCATCTAGGGCTGCCTCATAGGCCTCAGAGCCTGGCTCTGCTGTTTCAAATACTTCTAATGCAGCTTCTTTAATTGCCTCTGCCTGTGCCTCAGTTAATTGTGTAGGCTCAATACTTGCAAGTTCCTCAACAAGTGAAACAATGTTTTCAGCAGATACCTCTTCTTTTAGCTGCACTGGTGCTTCTGGTTCTGCAGGCTCTGGCTCTGGTGTGGGTTCTGGTTCTGGAGCAGGGTCTGGCTCAGTTACTGGTTCTTCCGTTGGTTCTTCTGTTGGTTCTGGTTCAGGGCTTGGTTCTGGCTCTGGAGTAGGCTCAGGTTCTGGAGTAGGTTCAGGTTCTGGTGTCGGATCAGGCGTAGGTTCAGGTTCTGGAGTAGGTTCAGGTTCTGGTGTCGGATCAGGCGTAGGTTCAGGTTCTGGTGTTGGTTCTGGGGTTGGTTCAGGCTGTGGAATTACAACTGGTTCTGGGGCAGGTGTGGGGGCAGGCAAATTAGAAATAGCATTTGTTGTAACCACATATGCGGTTTGAACTTTTGTTTCTGCGTTTTCAACAACAATAATTAAATTACTTATAACATTTTGTGTGTTCTGTAATGCTGTTGTAAATTCTGATAATGCTTGTGCTTCTACCGTATTAGCTTGTGACGATACAGATTGTGCAACTGCAAGAGAAGTAGATGCCTGCTGAACAACTATTGTTTGTAGGCTTTTCTGTGTTTGTAAATTAACCAATATTGCTGATTCAGAGCTTACCACCTGTTGCTGTTGAGCAATTAATTCTGCAGAAACGGAGTCTACTATTCTTGGAGACATTGTAAATATAGTGCCACCATTAGAATATCTAACGCCAATTCTTGGACCACCGTAAAGACCTTCTGTATTTCCAGATATTTCTGAATAACCAGTCCATTCTCCAGTAGCTGGATCAACCAACATATTCCAAACCACGCTTGTTAGTGGGCCATTGCTATCTCCAAATCTATGCAATGACCACTCAACTGTTAATGTATTGTCTGTAGTTGTTACTTTAGTGTATGCACCTGCTCCTGCAGTCATCCAGTCAGACTGGTATACATATATACCAGTTGTCTGTGGCCAATCCCAAAATGTGTGATCCCCCTGACCAAAAGAAATAAATGCTTTAGATGTTACATAAATTTGACTAGCACTGCCTTGGCCTTCGTATAAAGTGTTTCCCATTCTAATATCAAATGGAACATCGATTTTTGTAGATGCATCCCACATTGGTGGAAGGATAACGCTAGTAGTAGATGCTGTGCTTGCCTCTACTGAGTTTGTCCAACCTGGGCTAGATATTTGAAAACTATTTGATGGCACATTGGTTAGGGCATTCAGCTCAGACTGCTCTTGCTGAACTATCTGTTGCTGTCCCGATACCGCTGCACTAATGGATGATAGGTCAATTACTGCCTGGCTATAACTTGTTTGTGCCACAGCTAAATTAGAATCTGCTAGCTGTGAAGAGGCAACTGCAAGCTGGTAGGAGTCTTGCTTTTGCTTGACATCCCATAGTGCGTCAGAGGCACTTGATAAAGCCTGGGAGGCCTCTGCTACAGCTGTGGTAGCTAATGTTATTACTTCAGATACAGAAGCAATATCTGCAGACCCTCCACTAACAAGCTGTTGTATTAGTGCACTTGTGCTAGCTAGGTTTTCTGTTACAACCTGTATTTGAGATGTAGCTGTAGTCACAGTGATTTCTGCTTGCGTTACTTGCTGATCTAAAGTTAACGTTACAGAAACCTGTGTAGAAGACCCTTCTGCGTGTGCCAGATCGGCAGCCAAAAAAGTTGGTAAAAATGCTAAAGTTAGAGCAACAAAGGCTCTGTGTGACTTTTTAATTTGTATCACTCCTGATTGGGGTAGCTGGAATGTATGCTTGTATTATTATACTTGTTTATATAAAAATAAAAGGGGCACGGTTTTATCCATGCCCCTTAATATTATTCAGTAAGAAATTACTTAATAAATGCTAGTCTTTCAGCCCTTGGCTTTCCAACATTGTACTTCTTTACAAGTGTGTTGTACTGCCACTTTAGCTTACGAACTTCCTTTGCAGAAAGGTCTTTGCTAGTTGCAAGCTCTAACTTAACAGCAGCAAGCTCTGCACTTATAGAAGTTACCAAATTCTTGGTTACTTCGTGTGCAGCCTTTTCAGCAGCTAGGTCAGCAAGTGCTTTGTCCAGCTCTGCCTGCAAATTACGTGGCTGTGTTACAGCAATAACTGCTGTAGCAGAAGAGCTAGCAGCAAATGCTGTGACGGCTAGAGAGCCAGTGGATGGCAGGGTAACAACATAGCTAACTGTACCAGCAGCACCAGTTGTTGCAGTTGGCGTAGTGATTACACCATTTGAATTAACAATTAGGCTTACTGTTCCAGATGCCTTTGCGTTGTCGTAACGGTCAAAGGCAGATACAACTACTGACTGGGTTGATCCAGCTAGACCAGATGCTGGTGCAGAAAGTGCAACCTTTACAACATCTCCAGCAGTACCCCTAACAAAGTAAGTAGTAGCAGTATTTCCAACTGTAACTACAACAGAACCAACTGCAGTAGTCTTGGTAAATACAAACAGCTCTACGCTACCGCTTGTGCTTGCATTTACTGTAACTGCAGCTGAACCAGATGCATTGGTTGCACCAGTTAGAGTAGTTAGTAGAAATGCATTTGTAGCAGTTGCAGATACTGTCGTTCCAGCAACAACTCCAGAAACAGAAATGCTGAGAGCATTAGATGCTGTTACTGTGTCGCCTGGCACTGGAAGAGCAACTGCTGTTGCAGATGTTGTTCCTCCAGAAGCAGATACTCCAGCCACAGTTAGTGTCTGTGTATTAGCAGAAGCTGCAAGAACTGGTAGAGTGCTTGCAGCAAGGGCTACAGATAGTGCAATAGCCAACTTCTTAATTGTAGTCATATATATATGTTCCTTCTTTGTAGTTTGGACATGATTTTTAGCCATACCCTGTTATATAACCTATCTATTTTACCAGATATTTGCTATTTTGTCAACCACTAAAAATCCCAGTCGTCATCTGTAGTAGATTCGTGCTTGCCAATCACATAGGAGGAGCCTGAGCCAGAGAAAAAGTCGTGATTTTCGTCAGCATTTGGCGATAGGGCCGCTAAGATTGCAGGACTTACCTCTGAGACTTCCTTGGGAAAGAGTGGATCAAAGCCCAGATTCATCAGGGCCTTGTTGGCATTGTAATGCAAAAACTTTTTAACATCTTCTGTAAGCCCCACCTCATCATACAGCTCTCTTGTATACCTAATTTCATTCTCATACAGCTCCATCAAAAAGCCATATGCCCAGTCTTTTAGGTCTTGCTGGCTATTCCAGTCAAGCCTGTTGTATGCGATTTGAAATTTATATCCAATGTAGTAGCCATGTACAGCTTCGTCACGGATAATTAGTCTAATAAGATCTGCAGTATTTGTTAGCTTTGCTCTGGAAGATAAATACATTGGCCAATAAAAACCACTATAAAATAAGAATGATTCCAAAAATGTGGAAGCAATTTTTCTTTGTAGTGGATCATCTCCACGGTACCTTTCAAGTACAATAGCTGCCTTCTTTTGCAAAAACTCATTGTCTTCAGACCACCTAAAGGCATCTTCAATTTCTTGAGTAGAAGTAAGGGTAGAAAATACACTAGAGTATGACTTGGCATGTACAGACTCCATAAAGGCAATATTAGTGATTACTGCCTCTTCATGTGGTGTAATTGCATCTGGCATGATGGACATTGAGCCTACTGTACCCTGGATAGTGTCAAGCATGGTTAGTCCAGTAAATACACGCATGGTGAGAAGCTTTTCATTGTCCCTCAGCGTAGACCAAGACTGAATATCATTAGATAGTGGAATTTTTTCAGGTAGCCAGAAGTTTTGAGTCAGCCTGTTCCATACCTCTAAATCAATAGGATCTTCTACCTTGTTCCAGTTAATTGGTCTTGTAATCATCATTCTCCTTATAGCATGCAGCTTACGCAATTTTCCATCTCTGTGCCCTGCAGAGCCTGCTGACGGATTCTAATATAATAAATTGTCTTAACTCCATTTTTCCATGCATAAATCTGTGCACGATTTACATCACGAGTTGTGGCGGTGTCTTTAAAGAATAGTGTTAGCGATAGGCCTTGGTCAACATGCTGTTGTGCAGCAGCATAAATATCAATAATTTTTTCAGGACCAATCTCGTAGGCATCCATAAAATATTCACGATTATTGTTAGTTAGATATGGGGCTGGGTAGTAGACCCTTCCCATTTTACCCTCTTTACGAATCTCAACCTGTGCAGCAATAGGATGGATTGAGCTAGTACTGTTATTGATATAGCTAATTGAACCAGTTGGTGGAACAGCCTGCAGGTTCTGGTTGTAGATACCGTGCTTCATCACGGAGTCTTTTAGCTCCTGCCAGTCTTTTTGTGTAGGTACATGAATCTTTGCCTCAGCAAAAATTCTGCCAACTTTTTCAGTCGCTGGCTTCCACTCTTGGTGTATATACTTGTCAAAGAATTCACCAGACGCATATTTAGACTTTTCAAACCCTTCAAATGGCGAGCTGGTTTCAATTGCAAGCTTGTTGCTTGCTCTGAGTGCATGGTACAGCACTGTGTAGAAATAAATGTTCGTGAAGTCAACTGATTCTTCATTTCCATAATGCATCCTTTCTTTTCCAAAATATCCGTGTAGGTTCATCTGTCCAAGGCCAATTGCCCTGGACTTTCTATTTCCCTCTGCAACTGACATTACAGAGTCAATATATGATTGCTCTGACACAGAGGTTAGCACACGAATAGCAACCTCCACCGTCTTAGCAAAATCTGGAGACTCCATAGCTTTAGCTATATTTAATGATCCAAGATTACAAGAGATGTCTTTACCAATATCTTTATATGACATATCATTATTGTAAGTAGTTGGAGTATTTACCTGCAGGATTTCAGAGCATAGGTTGGACATATTAATCCTGCCCTCAATTGGATTTACCTTGTTGACATTATCTTCATAGACAATATATGGATACCCTGACTCAAACTGCAGCTCTGCTATTCTTTGGAATAGGTCTCGTGCCTTAATCTTAGACTTACGAATTCGTGGATCGTCTACCATTTCATTATAAAGCTCTGTAACAGATATATCAGACATTGGCTTTCCATATATTCTTTCAACGTCATATGGAGAGAATAAGTACATGTCATCGTTATTTTTTGCAAGCTCTAGGGTAATATCTGGGATCACAACACCGATTGAGAGGGTCTTGATACGAATCTTTTCGTCTGCGTTTTCACGCTTGGTGTCAAGGAATCGCATGATGTCTGGGTGGTGAGCGTTTAGGTAAACAGCTCCGGCACCCTGCCTTGCACCCAGCTGGTTGGCATAGGAGAATGCATCTTCAAGCATTTTCATTACTGGAATAATGCCAGATGACTGGTTTTCAATTTTCTTAATTGGTGCACCAAGCTCACGTATATTTGTAAGGTTAAGACCAACGCCACCGCCACGCTTAGATAGCTGCAAGGAGGAAGTAACTGCACGTGCAATAGACTCCATATTATCTTCTACACGAAGCAGGAAGCAGGAGACAAACTCTCCTCTTTGCTTCTTGCCTGCATTAAGAAAAGTGGGCGTAGCTGGTTGAAATCTATTAGTAATAATTTCATCAACAATGTCTTTTGCAAATTGTTCATCGCCCATAGCGAGCATCAGGGCGTTCATTGCAACACGGTCTTCAAATCGTTCTAGGTATCTCTCTCCATCAAATGTTTTTAGGGCATACTGGGTATAAAACTTGTATGCTCCTACAAATGTTGGAAATCTAAACTTATAACTATATGTGTGCTTAAACAAATCTTTAATAAATTCTGGAGAATACTGATCCAAAATTGACTTTTCGTAGTAGTCATTTTCAACTAAATATCCAAGCTTTTCTTCCAGGCTGTGAAAGAAGACGGTGTTCTGGTTTACGTGATCTAGAAAGTATGCCTTGGTAGCGGCCTTATCTTTGTCAAACTGGATTTGGCCATTGTCATCATAAATGTTCAGCATGGCATTTAGCTCGTGATAGCTTAGTTTAGTTTCCATATAATGTTTCCAACCTTTGTTTAATTATTTCTACATCTTCTGGGGTACCCAATAACTCTACCCTGGCAATCACTGGTACACCAGTTTTAGCAGATACCATATCTGCTGCCTTACAATAGTGTTCGCCAAAGTTTGTGTTGCCAGTTCCAATGACACCACGTAACAAATCTCTATTATGAGAATTGTTTAAAAATAATTTTACTGATTTGGGGATGGCTGGCGATTCATTTCCGCCACCATAAGTAGGTAAAACAAGGACGTACTCGTCATCCACAGTAAAGCTAATGGCATCGCTAGAACGAACTGGAATACGAATTCCTGCATCTGTTACCTTTTCTACAAATCTTTTAGTGTTTTCAGAATAATTTGAAAAGTATACGAGAGAGATTGGCAAAGACAATTCTCTCACTCCTATAACAAATTAAACTGATTTAAGTAATCCTCAACATCTTTTTCGGATGGTTTGGTCCTATATTGTATCACGTTTTTATCTTGAATTTCAAGTGCTGTTTTTGGCCTATCTCTAAAAGTATGAATCTCAACTTCTTCATTAAGGTTTCTTGGAGTATGAGAAATTGCACCATAAATAGCACCACAAACGGCATCTGCTAAGTCCTTTGATTTTTTGCGTGGGTGGTCAACCCTATTACCACGCATAATTTTTAGCTCTGTAAGCTCTTCAAATAAAAGATCAATGGATGGCATTACCAATCTGTCTTCATATACCAACATTGCCATGTCTTCATAATGCTTTTTAGCAACTGAAACAGTATCTGTTCTCATGCCTACAGCCTTTAGCTCATTCTGGATGTCGAATGATTGCCAGCGGTCAAATGAGACAATTCCTATGTTAAATCCAACCCTTCTTAGATTCTGTATCCATTGCTTTACCTCTGATAAGTTTACTGGACCTTCTGCCCTTGGCTCCCACCAGGCAACTGCATCTACAATCACAACTGGGGCAATTTGTTCGTAGTCTTTTATAACTTGAATGTTTACCCATTTTTCTACGTGAGCAATTGCAACAGCACACTTGTCATGCTTTTGTGCAAGGTCAGCGTGAACATAATAAATTTTTTCTGGGTCTGGCTTAAACGTTTCTTCAAATCTTCTAAAATTATCAATGGGGTTTCTTATTGACATTGCCTGCTTTAGCTTATCTCTTTGCTTAAAAAATGCGTCAGATGAGAATGTTGGTATGCATGCAAATCTTTGCATAGCGTCACCCATGTCTGTATAAAACGCTAGTTTAAAATCATCTATTTTTCTAGTTGGATTAACCACCCAGGTTGGTCTTTTTAGTGCAAACACTCCTGGATACTTATAACTAATAATTTCATCTTCATCCCAGCTAATTTCAAGACTGTTTCCCTCTTGTGCTTCTGGCAAATCTGGATTCATTATGAACTTATGAGTTTTTGTAGTTACATCTTTTTCTGCAATAACGTCATCATATCTTTGGGAGATAAAGTCTCCAGGATATCTTGGGAATGAAAGTAGTGCCACTTTCCCCAAATCTGGAAAACGAGAGTCTACTGATGCACGGAATGCTTTATAGATATTATCTGCAGTTTTACCCTGATCATTGCCCGTGCCAACTTCCTGGGCAAAACCAGAAATTTCGTCAAGGACTGCAAGTATAAGGTTGAGACCTTCGTGAGATTCTCTTTCCGAGTGTCCAGAATATACTGTAATAGATTTATCAAATTCAATACTTTCAGCCTTAGCGTAAAACTTACCAGCGAACCAAGGGGACTTCTCAATCTTAGTTTTAAATCCTTTAAAGAAAACATTCTTCGCCTGTTGGGCATTAATAGCAACGTTAATGATGTCAATGGCATCACCACTAGGCTTACCAAAATATCGTGCAGGATCTTTAAGACATAATAGCTTATATACAATATAAGCACATGCAACTGTTGACGTAAAATCTTTACCACTTCCCTTTCCTAGCTGAAGTATAATCTCGTTTTTGGTATATTTATTATAGTGTCTAGATCCACTTTCAGTGCCCATCAAGGCTATTAGGTCTTGTTTTCTATAGACCTGGCTCATTGCCTCCACAATATCGTACTGGATAGCTGATAGCGGTGGCTGGTTTAAATAATGCTCGCCTTCTACAAATGTCTTTGCATCTACTGGCTTTTCTTCAAAAACATTATCTTGCAATGCCTCTAAAAAATCATCAAACATTACTGGCTCACAATCGTAATTGTTTCTCCAGGACGTGTGGCATCAGATAGCCTCCTCATAATCTTATCCCTGACTTCTGGATGCTCTGAAGCAATATCTTTTAATATGCCTATAAGAATTTGCTGACGGTTTTCTATCTCAATCATTTCTTCTGCTAGCTCTTTGTTTTCTAACAGTCCAGCTTTTTGTAGCATATCAATTCTTCTAGACTCTAGGTCCATAACAAGCTTAATTGCAGCAGTCTTTGCTGGAAGATTTGCAACGGTTGTCGCCTCGTCAATTACTTCATAAGCTTTTTCAATTAGCTTGCTATAATGCGTATCTGCAACCACAAGGGCTTCTTTGGCACGTGCACGAATAGCTGCATTATCTGCAGCCATAGCCTTCCATTCATTTAAATAAGCAACTACAGTTTGTCTTGGTATGGCAAGTTCTTTTGAAATTTTAGTTGGATCACTGCCCTTTAAATACTCTCCAACAACCTTATTGACTTGGTCTAAATGATTAATTAGGTCTTGCTCAGCTGACACGGCTTCTCCTCTTTCCACGTTGAGGAATTCTCTTTATTTGATCCTCTTTAAAAGACCTAAATGTAGAAGCAACTCCTCCAATAATTTGAAAACAATCTACCCACTGAGAGCCAGTTAAATTATTTTTGGTAAGCCCAATAAACTTAAATCTATCTCCATGTTGGCCCTTGACCTTGATCATATCGCCTTCATTAATTTCAAAGCCGTCAATTGTTACTATTGGCAATGTTTCAAAGTATGTTGGCTTTACATCTGCCTTTTTACGCCTTGCCATTTTTGTCCTTTGCAATTTTTAACAAAATCAAATACCCAATTAGGTCTTCAATGTCATTGTCACCTGGCCAGTCATGCCCGTTTTGAATCCTAGACAGCTTATCATCAATCCTAACCAAAAGCTGCTCTACAGTATCCGCCTTAGAAAATACACGAATAGGGTGCAGGGCAGAGTCTCCATATGACTTATTTTTTGCAATTAGCAAATCCGATACTTGCTTAGTTACTTTTTCAATTTCTTTTTGTGTTTGTAGACTCATCTGCGTGACTTTCTTAATCCAAATTTTGCAAGGTATACATAAATTGTTTCTACGCTTACCCCGCACTCCTTTGCAATTTCTTCTGGTGTTTTTTTATCCATGTGGTATCTTTTCTTAAGCCACAATTCATTTGTATATAGTTTAGCAGACCCCATCTTATTTGTCAATCCTCTCCCAGTTGCCTATGGCATAATGACCAACGCCTATAGCATCTGCAACATCATTATCATCTATGTCAATATCATAATTAATATTAACAAAATTAATTGTTTTTTGTTTTCTGATCTCACGCTCGTGCTGTTTATACCAAGACTCTGACTTACCTGGATTTGTTTTTCTAATCAAAACTTTTGCGTCTTTTGTCAGTTTGCCATTACCAATGTAAGTCTGCCAAGCAATTGGATTAATAGAACCAGAAAGTTTAATTCCATTTTGAGCCGCTGCACCAAGCAACGCTCCTTGGATTAGGGCTAGGTCTGCTGCTGTCTTTGGGCTGTTTAAATAAATAGTATGTTCTATTACGATGGCATCAATCTGATCTTTAAATTTCTCAAAGAAGGCAACTGACTTTCTGGCAGAATCTTTAATTTTTTGGTATGTATTTATTCCCTCAAATTTTATTTTACCAAATGACATTAAATTACCATCTTTAAAAATAGCAAATGCAAAATTATTTGTGCTTGCATCTATAGAGCAAATGCTTGTTGGCCTATTGGTCAGGCTGCTTATCTTTACCATTTGCCATTCCTTTTATTTCCTTTAAAGCCTTGCTGACATCATTTGGATTTACTAGACAGCTGTCGCATAGAATTTCATCATTATATGCAGACAATTTAGTTTTGCAATTTTTGCAATATCTTGTCTTTTGGTGCATCTTTTTTCTTCTAACAATCGCATATCTTTCTGCCACCTTTTCCTTAGTAGCCTCTTCTCTACACTCAGGCGAGCAATAAATCTGATACTTAACCTTAGTTTCAAACGGAGTATTACACCATTGACAATTCTTCATTTAGTGGCTCCAGGGACCTAATCTTTATATCTCCCTTGCCAGCTTCGTCACAAGTTGCCCTTAAAGGACATGTCTTGCAAATCTTTGAGTTGGACCTATAGTTCTTTTCTGGGAGCCTTTTGTCTTCCCAGGCTTTACGAACCTCTTTCATCCACTCAAATGTCTGACTTACCCACTTAATGTAATAATCATTTATTTCTACTGGTATAACAAGCAGATCGTGATTATTTTTGTTCTCATAAATTAATACCGCTTTGGTTTTGTTTAATATTCTCATATATATTAAAAGCTGAACAAGATGACCAAGCTTTGGTTTACCGCTTGCTTTGCGGTACTCAAAGCCCTCGTTTGGCATTGTTTTAATTTCTCCAAGAAGATCTTCTCCGCCCCAGTCAAGAAGCACATCTCCAAAACCAAATATGGGCGGATCATTCCAAGTAATCTTAAACTCAGAGTCTTTAAGTATTCCAGCGTCTGCCATTGCTTGCTGAATTCTTTCGTGAGATTTTGTTCCAGCAGTCATGTTTGCACCACCATAAGGGTCTGTATTATCCTCAAATGTTGCACCCTCAAATGCTAAGTACCAATATCTTGGACACTCACCATGCGAGTACGCAATTGTGCTTGGGGCGAAAGAATTTTTCTTAGCAAATTTTGACTCACGCTTGGCGATATAGCCGTAATTAATTTTATCAATTAAAGCCTGCGTGTCAAGAAATGACTTCTTTACTTTATCTTCTGCCTTTAGCATTACCTGCTGCAATAAATTTTTTGCCATAATGTTATTTAACTATATACTTTAACGCTGATACAAGATCCGTAATTGCTTCGTGTGCAGTAAAGTATATGTTTTTCTTCTCTCTATTTCCTTTTTCGACATTTACCATCCAGGTTGCCCTAAAGGCCATCTTAGCTGCAATTGCCTGTAGTCTAACAATCTCCACAGTAGCTACCTGTAATGGAATATCTGGCTTTAGAATTAGCTTGGCAATGGTAGTAAGAGCAGAGGTTAGCTCTTCA
Organism: Beijerinckiaceae bacterium; assembly: GCA_044368425.1. GTDB lineage: Bacteria > Pseudomonadota > Alphaproteobacteria > Rhizobiales > Beijerinckiaceae > JBIPLL01. Next base: position 8,226 of record JBIPLL010000671.1, on the reverse strand, counting down.
TCTTTCATAAAATCGGCTATTTCTGCTAGACCATTTACTAATTCTAATGTTGTTTTATCTGTTTTTACTTCTTTTTCCACCATAATATTATACCACTCCCTCAGTATCTATGGTAGCCTGAATGGCCTGTTTTTCCTTGCTGGTTACCTTGCCATTTGGCACAAGCCATGGCAAAAGAATGTCATATAGATCTACTAAAAGATTAACATCTTGTATCTGATATTCCTTCATTTCTTTCCAGGCTTTCTTGTCTCCATCCATACATCTTAGCCAGAGGCTAAAGCCAGAGTGCTTAACCTTTGCACCAACATCCAACTTTTGTGCAACATAATCTAATTTATTTGAGGGAAACAAAAAATTAGCTTTTGTAACACTCATCAAATCAAGGTCTTTTACTGTTGATGGTGGCATCATTCCGTTCTCTAAAAATTCACGGTTAATGTGCTTGTGGTCAAATGCTGCTGAGTTCCATCCAACAAGAACATCTGCTTCATCCATTAGGCCATGAAGGTCTTCAAGCATGGCCCTTTTGCCATCGTGATAGACAGACCTAAACATAACCTTTCTTTCTCCAAGCCATCTGGCACCAAAGCAAAGCATCTCTGTGCTCTTTATAATTTGATCAATGCTTATGTTTTGATCAAACAAGCCCCAGGTATAAACCTGCATTGGTGTTGTTTCAATATCTAAGAATAATGTTTTCATAATTAGTCCTCTAGTAACTGCTCTAATAAAGATAGCTCTATTATTGCCAGTCTTGTTTTTCTATTTCCTTCTCCCAGTACCACAACGATAGCTGGATCGTTTCCGTTTTTGATTGCATCTGTAGCGGCCTTTGCCCAATTGTCCTGATTAACAGTAAAACCTTTCGGGTATTCTTTAAAGTCTACCGTGAAATTTTCCCAGGTAGCATCACCCTTTTTAATGCCACGCCCACTATTTTTAGTTTGCTTGGCACCAAGACGCTTAGTCTCCGCTCTCTCGCTCATAATCTTTCTTATTTCTTTTTGGTTGAATTAATGTAACAACGCTTATGTGCTTCTTGCTACACATCCAAGTTGTATCTTTTGTATCAAAATAAAATCTCATTGACTTAACCACTTCTTGGCAAGTATGACATGGAAATTCTCCATGATATATTTCATACTTACTAGACATTTAGCTTTGCCTTAAGCTCATTTTGATATTCAGTATTTTCTTTTACATATCTGATAAAGCCATCTCTACCTTGAATCTTTTCTCCGTTTTCTAGCTTATACCAAGCACCAGTTCTTTCAATTAACCCGTTCATTTCAGCAGTGTCAACTAGATCTGCTATTGAATCAATGCCAAGGTTATCTCCACGGAAATAAAAGTCATACTCTCCGCTTTGAAATGCTGGAGATGTTTTTGAGAATTGAATTTCCCACCTAACTTTTCTACCAACCTTTTCTTCAATAAGCTTATCCCCTACTGGTATCTTCCCCTTAAGTGCTTGGTTTTCTGACTCAGACGAGAACAGCTTAATGACTGTAGATGAGTAAAATTTAGTTGACTGACCGCCAGTTGGTTGCTGGCTTGTGTACATTGCATTAATATTGTTTCGTGATTGTGAAATAGCAATAACCAAGGTTGGCTTTACTTTATTGTTTGCATAATTAATCATCTTCCATGCATTGCTAAAGTCACGTGACTCTGCACCAATCTGCTTGGTATTCTCTAAAGACTTTAGTTCGTCAGAGTCTTTTTCAAAGTAAATTGCTGGCAATAGTGACGTAATGCTGTCTATTACAATAAGGTCTACACCTGCTTGCATTAGTGCTACAGCAACATCTACCATTTCATTAATAGTTCTAGCCTGTGAGTAGATTAGGCCTTCAGTATCTACCCCAAGGTGCTTGGCCCATGCCTCGTCATAAGACATTTCTGCGTCAATCCATGCACAAAGCTTGCCATCTTTTTGTGCCAAAGCTATTGTCTGAAGGCATAGCGATGACTTTGCACTGGACTTGCTGCCCCATATTAAGACCTGTCTTCCGTATGGCAAACCTCCATTTAGTGCCCTGTTTAATCCTGGGCTAGGCGTTGCCTGCGTTTCAGTTTTAATTCCAGCACCCGTAGCAAGCCTGCTTCTAATCTTTGGATCTAGCAGTGCTAGAGCCTCTTCAACCGTTGTCAATTATGTCCTCCATTATTACTGTTCCATCTTTTGTTTTACCAAAAGAAAACTTATATGCGTTACCTTCTTTTATTTTCATGTATGCTTTTGCAAACTGAGTTGGGAAAATAGTAACTGAGTGCAGCTCTCTAGATACATCTGCCAATGTTAAATAACCCATTTTCTTTCCAGCCTTTGTAACTCTTGGCTTAAAAGACACAACATACATTTCATCTTCTTTATATGGCAACTGTTTATAATTTAAATATTTAATTATTGCTGATTCTATTTTTCCAATTTCATCTGCTGGTATTGCCCCAAGTATTCTATTGTCACTTGCCAACAACAGGTATGTTCTACCTGGTTCAATTGCAGTTTGCTCATCATCAAAGATGCCTACGCTGCCAGTTCTATCTAAAACTTCTACCCGTGACCAGCCCTTGCCACGCTTTATAGACTTTACCATGCCCATCAATATAAATGATCCCTTTTCTTCAAACTCCTCTACGTCATTAATAAATGCATAGAAGTGTTGTGGGATAGTGATGTTAAATTCTGGCAAGTTAAGATATTCATAAAGATTACTTCTAATCTCTTCGTCATTTCTTGGATTGTCTGGAAATGTTAGTGCTCCAACTTTACGAAGTGCCTCTAGCTGTCTACTTGTTACGCCATTACCCTTTCTCATAAATAGCTCACGAACTTGTTCATAAGAATTAAATGGGCGATTCTTTATGCATATTCTTGCAGCATTATCAGAAATAAACTTAATGCTAGTTAGTCCAAATCGAATTCCCTTGCCCTCAATCTTAAAGTCAGCATCTGATTCATTGACGTGCGGTAGTTTAATTGATATGCCCATTCGCTTTGCTTCAATAAGATATTCTGTACGTGCATCATTGTCTTTTTCATTCTTAAGAATAGAGTACATAAATTCAAGTGGATAATAATATTTTAACCACGCCGTCCAATACGAGAGAGTAGAATACGCCACAGCGTGAGACTTATTAAACGAATACCCAGCATGGGCCTCAAAATCAGACCATAAATCACGTGCGACATTAGGAGCGATATATTTTGAAGCACCTTCAACAAACCTGTCTTTAAACTGGTCAAACTCTTTCGCATCTTTCTTCTTTCCAATAATTTTACGAACTTTGTCAGCTTCTGCCATTGTCATGCCGCCAAGATTTACACAGGCTTGCATAACCTGCTCTTGGTACAAGATACATCCATAAGTATCTTGTGTAAACTCTTTCATAACCTGGTGGTGATATGCAATGTTTTGCTTACCATGTTTACGAAGAATATAGTCTTTTCCAATGGTATTCATAGCACCTGGACGAACTAGAGCATTTGATGCAGCAAGCTCATTAAAGTTTTTAACGCCCATCTTAACTAGCAAATTTGTATATGGAGTAGCTTCACATTGGAATACGCCCTTAGTATATCCAGAAGATAACATGTCATATACCTTTGGATCTTCCATATCAATTCCTAGCAAATTGATTTCTTTATAGTGCCTTTCTTTGATAATATCAAGCGTATCCCTGAGAACAGACAATGTTTTAAGACCAAGTGCATCAATCTTAATCAGACCAATACGCTCAGCCTCCTCCATGTCAACGCCTACGACTGGAATTCTTTCTTTATTTCCTGGTGACGTTCTCGTTTCCATTGGAGCATACTTAAATATTGGATACTTAGAAGTAACAACACCAGCAGCGTGAATGCCAGTCCCCCTAATACGTCCACGAAGTTGCTCGCCATATTTTTCAATTTCTGGATACTTCTGCCTAAACCACGCAGCTTGTTTTGAATTACAGTAATCATCCCAAGTGTCCACCACCTTCATAACTTTATTTACATCTGTCAGTGGAATGTGTAGCACACGAGCAATATCTCTAACAACGCCCTTATCTTTAAACTGTAAGAAGGTCGCAATAGACGCTACGTGCTTATACTGCCTGACAAGATAGTCTTTAACTTCTTCACGCCTTGAATCTTGAATATCTGTGTCAATATCTGGAAAGTCATTACGCTCTGGATTAATAAAACGGAAAAATAGCAATCCATGCTTAATTGGATCAATGTCTGTGATACCTAGCGTATAACAAAGCAATGAGCCTGCGGAAGATCCACGACCTGGTCCCACCATGATGCCCTGCTTTTTTGCCCACGCTATCATAGAGCGGACAACAAGAAAGTATGGGGCAAAATTCTTTTGCTTAATGATTGTTAGCTCTTCGTCCAGCCTATCTAGATATTGTTTTTCTTCTAGTCCACGATCCTTTAGACCAGCTAAAGCCAATTCTTTTAGCTCATTGTCTGGATTTTGATATTGAACTGGAAGAAGGTCTAGGTGGTCTTTAATCTCGTAGTCTTCTACTTTATGAGAAACTTCAATGGTATGTTTGTAGATATCTTCACGGTCAATGCCCTGCTCTTGCATAGCTTGGTGCATTTCTTCACTAGACAAAAGATGAATATCAAAGTTAGTAAAACTAATTTCTCTTTCTCCGTATAAATAGTTAAGCCTATCCATGAGGTTTTCATGCTTTAACGATTTATCATAGGTAACATCTTTTTGTACCTTGTTTGAATAGCTATTAAGAATAAGCTTTAACTCCTGAATTTCTTTTTGTCCAGTGTGTGCGTGGTGGCAGTCTGGAGTAACAATAGCTTTTACGCCATACTGATCAGCTAGGGATATTAGCTGCCTGTTTACTTCTGCTGGATTGTGTGGCATTACCTCAATGTAGTAGTCTTCACCAAATACACGCTTGTGCCATTCAATAATTCTTTTGGCTTCTGCCAACTCTTCTGCCTCAATAGCTTTTGCTAGAGCACCAGAGAGGCACCCAGAAAGAACAATTAGTCCTTCTGAGTACTTCTCTAGTGTCTCATAGTCAAAGCGTGGTTTTTTGAAGTAGCCTTCAGTCCACGCAATCTCATTGAGCTTATTTAGGTTTTCTAATCCAACACGGTTTTTGGCAAGGACAATAATGTGGTTATAAACCAAGTCCAGCAAGCCGTCTCGTACATCTGGTGCACGTTGGTCTTTCCTGTCGTTAGTAATGTAACCCTCTATGCCAAGAATTGGCTTTATGCCTTTTTCTTTGGCTATCCTATAAAACTCTCTGTGTCCAGAAAGCGAACCATGGTCAGTAATTGCCAGTGCATCCATACCCAATTCCTGAGCACGTGACAAATACTCTTCTGGTGTGGCTATCCCATCAAACAAAGAGTAATGTGTGTGGACGTGAAGACCGTTATAGCTCAACTATTGCCTACCAGTCAATGTTTGATGATGTGACTGATGGTGTGTCAAAGCCAAGATAAAACGACTCTTGCTCTGCATATGGAATCTTGTTTAGTGCTGATTCCAGTGGGAAAGGAGTAATTCCACTCCAGTTAAATGGCTCTGCATCTGGTGCAACGGGGATTAGGGTATAGTTTGTCTCTGTACCCTGGCCATTTCGCTTTAGCTTCCACTGTAGATTTGAAATGCTGCCAGTGTCCAAAGCATATTCTCTAATGGTGTTGAAAACAGATTGCTTGCTTACACCCATAGACCAAATAGCAACATATGGGGCTTCCATGCCATCGTCAATAAGAACGTTGCAGTAGAAGCGTAGCTTTGCCTTCCAGCCAGAGTTGCCCTTTGGATCTTTGCGGTACATCTCTTCTGCCCAGTCACGGCCTTCTGTATCCATTGTGTCCAAAGCCTTACGCTTGTAGTCCTTTGGATTGGAGTGCTCTTTAACAACTAGAGCAAGTCCACGGTCTGGCGAATAGCTTGAGCTATCCTCGTCCAGCTCTTCAATAAAACGAATCTTTACAGACTGGCCATCTGCTAGCTTAAGCCAGCGAACCTTTGCTCTGTTCTCATCGTACTTTGGCTTATCAAGTAGTGCATTGATATCCTTTAGCCCTTTAATAATACTCATTTTTTCTCCTATATTTTGGTGTATTAGTTTAGCATGTTGGCTATTGACTTGTCAAATGATACTTCTAGTTTTTTAATATGATCGTCAGACATGTCGCCTATATCTTTATATTCTTTATTCAGTTGTATAACGGAAACACGAGATCCAAGCTTTTCTTGTACTCTGTCTCTCATATTACCGCCAGCCTCATCGTTATCAGCAATAATAATTATATTATTAAAGTACTTTTGAAGCAAGTCTATTTGGAAATTTGACACATTTGCACCAAGAGTTGCAACGGCTGGAAGCCCACACTGGTCAAGCCTTATGGCATCAAATGAGGACTCTACTACATATACCTTATCTGCTGCCTTTATGCGGTGCAAGTTAAACAATACCTTAGCCTTTGGCAAGCCTGGTGTGTTTTTAAATTCTTTGCCTTCTATAGATCTACCAACAAAGCCAACTGGCATTCCAGATGGTGAGTGAACTGGGACAGTTACCATATCCTGTTTTTCAGAAAAGCCCAACGAAAACTTTCGCATAGACTCTTCGTGAATTTGTCGTCCAGCAAAGTATCTTATTGCTCTTGGCGATTCTACTGCTTGACTGGCAAGCCTTTTAATTAAAATTTCATCAAACTGAACATATTCAGGCTTTGCCACTAATTTTTTGTTTACCTCGTCCTCAATATTGCTTTGCTGCTCTTTTGATTTAATAAATCTAGCTGACTCAAAATAAGTTCTGCCAGTTGTGTGCATAACAAGCTCTATAAGATCTGCTATTTTGTGGCAAGAAAAACAAAAGAAAGTACCCCTATACTTATCTACTTCTCCAGCAGGCGTTCTATTGTTTACGTGAAATGGACAGAAAATAATATAATCAGTATCAATCTCATTTTCAATAGTGAGGCCTGACCCTATTACTATTCTTTTTATTTGTTCTGGCGTATATGAATTTGATGTATTTTTTTTATTCATTATTTCTCTTTTCCACCATTATACCACGCAAATCCTAGTTGCCCTCATAGTCTTTATACTTGTACCAGCCTTTGTCAAAATCAACCTGTACTAAGAATTCGCCCATAAATCCATTACGATTCTTTCTAAATACGCACTCAATAACGTCAGAATTTGGTCCACGACCTAGGGCCATAACCCAGTCAGCATCATACGCAATCTGGCGTGACCATGCTGTCTGGCCAAGCGTAGGAACAGTGTCAAGCTTGGTGACATCATCTGGTGTTGCAGACGAAATGGCAATAATTGGAACCTCTTCAGAGATGGCCATTAGCTTTAGCTCACGAGAAAGATTCTTCATTCGAACAGTCTCATTATCTGATTTAGTATTTGGACTCATAAGCTGTAAGTAGTCAACCACTACGAAGTCTGGCTTATACTGGTCAATCTTTCCACGTAAAACTAGTGGTGTCACATCTCCGCCAGAATCATTTGAAATAATATGAAATTCTGGCTTGCCAGCAAGCTTAGAGTTGTGCCAACGCTTTAGGTCATCAATCTCAATCTGGCCAGAAGAAAGCTTTCTGTGAGACCAGAGGCCTTCGCCCATAATTGTAAATACACGGTTTCTAACCTCAGTCTCGCTCATTTCAAGGCTTAGGATCATCGGAGATTTACCCTGTTTCCAGGCCTGTACGGCAAAATAAAGGCTTAGCCAAGACTTACCTATACCTGGATAGGCCAAAAATACTCCAAGCTGCCCTGGCTGAATTCCAGCTGGCAGATAGTCATCAAATCCTGGCAGCCCTGTCTTAATTCCCTGGATACCTAGCTCTGCTTGCTTTTGAACTTGCTCATAATAAGCTACGGCTGAATCTATATCAGTTACATCAATATCTCTAATTGCGGAGGAATTTTTCTTTAATTCAGCAGTCTTTGATATCAGCATTTCTAGTGCAGCAGATGCGTTGTTTGATTGAATGTCTGTAGCAGCAGCCCTAATTACATCCTTTAAAGAGTTGTTCATATACTCGCCCTGCAGCTCTTCAAGGTGATACTTAGTTGCACCAACACCCTCATCTGGCACAAAGTCACGGAATTTATCTATTACTAAATCTACTGGTGGGGCAGATAGGTTATTCTCATAGTACTTTCTAATAAACTGCCAAATATCATTATGAGTGGTCAATATGTTCTCTAC
>JBIPLL010000152.1:0-6386 GCA_044368425.1 Beijerinckiaceae bacterium | reverse complement strand
ATGTTCACGCAGGTTCGGACCTTCACGGGAACCGTGGAGCTTCCCGCGCGCATCATCTCGGACCCCGGTGCCGCAGGCCACGTCCAGGCCTCCGTTGCCGGACGGCTCACTCCCCCGGCGGGCGGGTTTCCCCGGCTTGGAACGCGGGTGACGGCGGGTGACGTTCTCGCCCTCGTCCAGCCAGCGATCGGGGCCGCGGACGTGACCACCCAGCAGCAGCAATCGCGCGAGCTGGACCAGCAGATTACGCTCGTCGAGCGTCGTCTTGAGCGGTTTCGGCAGATTCCGGGCGTGATTGCACGGGCCCAGATCGAGGACGCGGAACTCGAATTGCAGGGCCTTCGGACGAGACGGGCCAATCTCGAACGCGCTCCGCGCGAACCTGAACAGCTCGTCGCACCGGTTTCAGGTGTTATTGCGGCAGTCCAGGCGGTCGCCGGACAGATCGCCGAGCCGAACGCTATCATATTCCAGATCGTCGATCCGTCCCGCTTCTGGGTCGAGGCACTGAGCTTCGAGGCGCATGCCCTCAACGGCACGGCGAACGGGCGTCTGGGAGATGGCCGGACAGTGCCGCTCTCGTATCGCGGTTCCGGTCTGGCCGAGCGCAATCAGGCCATTCCGATCCAGTTCAGTGTGGAGGGTACGGTGCGCGGCCTTCGAGCCGGCCAGCTTCTCACCGTTCTCGCGTCCACCAGTGATGAGCGGACGGGCATCGCCGTTCCGCGCACGAGCATCCTTCGCGGTCCAAACGGCCAGTCAATCGTCTATGAACACACGAATGCCGAACGCTTCCTTCCGCGCGAGGTGCGGGTTGAACCGCTCGACGGCAATCAGGTGCTGATCGTCTCCGGAATCGACCCCGGCCGACGCATCGTCACGCAGGGCGCCGAACTCCTCAACCAGATCCGTTGAGGCGAGGGCGATGTTCAATTTTCTCGTCACGCAATCGCTGCGCAACCGGCTTTTCGTCCTCGCCTTTGCCGCCGTGCTGATCCTCTATGGCGCCTTCACCGTCACAAGGCTGCCGGTGGACGTCTTCCCGGACCTCAACCGTCCGACCGTGACCATCATGACGGAGGCGGAAGGGCTCGCGCCGCCCGAGGTCGAGCAACTGATCACGTTTCCTCTCGAAACGCAGATGAACGGGCTGCCCGGCGTCACCCGCGTCCGTTCGACGTCAGGTGTCGGCCTGTCGATCATCTATGTCGAGTTCGACTGGGGCACGGACATCTACCGGAACCGCCAGCAGATCGGCGAGCGTCTGTCTCTCGTCCAGCCGCAGCTTCCGGCCAATATCGTACCGCAGATGGGACCGATCAATTCGATCATGGGCCAGATCATGCTGATCGCCGTGACCGGCCCGGACGGGGTCTCGGCCATGGATCTCCGCGAGCTGGCGGACTTCACCATCCGGCCGCGCCTGCTCACCATTCCCGGCGTGGCACAGGTCATTCCCATCGGTGGCGAGGTTCGGCAATACCGCGTCTCGCCAAATCCGGCAGCCATGCGTGCGCTCGGGGTCACGCAGGCGCAGGTCGAGTCCGCGCTGGCGCAGTTCGGCGCGAATACCGGCGGCGGCTTCACCGATCAGTACAGTCGCGAGTTCCTGATCCGGAACATCGGACGCACCCGCAGCCTCGATGACCTGCGCAGCGTCGTGGTGGCGACCGTGGCCGGAAACCCGGTCGCCTTGCGGCAGGTCGCCGATGTGTCCTTCGCCCCCCGGATCAAGCGTGGCGACGCCGGTTTCCAGGGGCGCTCGGCGGTGATCGTGTCTGTCGAGAAGCAGCCGGGCGTCGATACAATCCGGCTGACGGGGCAGGTCGAGCAGGCGATCCGCGACATTACCGCGACGATGCCGAATGGCATCCGTGCGGATCAGGTTCTCTTCCGGCAGGCAAGCTTCATCGAGACATCGATCGCCAACGTGCAAAAGGTGCTCGTCGAAGCCATCGTGGTGGTGGCGATCATCCTCTTCGCCTTCCTGCTGAATGTCCGCACCACCGCCATTTCGCTGACGGCCATCCCCGTCTCGATCCTGATCACCGCGATCGTCTTTCATCTGATGGGCCTGTCCATCAACACCATGACGCTGGGCGGGCTTGCCATCGCGATCGGGGAACTGGTCGACGACGCGGTGGTGGACGTCGAGAATATCTTCCGGCGATTGCGCGAGAACCGTGAGAAGGGCAATCCGCGCTCGGTCTTCGAGGTGGTCGTCTCCGCGAGCCAGGAAGTGCGCTCGGGCATTGTCTACGCCACGCTGATCATCGTCCTTGTCTTCGTGCCCCTGTTCGCGCTCTCGGGGATCGAGGGGCGGCTCTTTGCACCGCTGGGGCAGGCCTACATCATCTCGATCCTTGCGAGCCTCCTGGTTTCGATCACGCTGACCCCGGTCATGGCCTACTACATGCTCCCGGGCCTCAAGCGCCTCGACGAGCATGAGAGCCTGATCGTCCGCATCCTCAAGCACGGCAATCAGCGCCTGCTCGATTGGTCGTTCCGCCACCCGCGGACATTGATGGCGGCTGCGCTCGCAGGTGTACTCGCGGCAGGGGCCTTCGCCACGCAATTGCCCCGGTCGTTCCTGCCTCCGTTCAACGAAGGCACGCTGACCATCTCGATGCTGTTCAATCCCGGCATCTCGCTGGCCGAAAGTCATCGGGTCGGCCTGATCGCCGAGCGCATCATCATGGAAGTGCCCGAGGTGAAGCTTGTCGGCCGGCGCACGGGACGGGCCGAACTTGACGAGCATGCCGAGGGTGTCCATTCCTCCGAGATCGATGTCGACCTGCATCCGGATGGCCGTCCGAAGAACGAGATCATCAACGACATCCGCGCCCGACTGTCCGTCCTGCCTGTCACCACCAACATGGGGCAGCCGATCTCGCACCGGCTCGACCACATGCTGTCGGGCGTGCGTGCGCAGATCGCGCTCAAGGTCTTCGGCGAGGATCTCGATACCATCCGCGCACTGGCCGAAGAGCTGCGCCAGAAACTTGCCGGCATTCCGGGAATCGTCGACCTTCAGGTCGAGAAGCAGGTCCGCATTCCGCAGCTCGAGGTGATCGTGGACTATCGCCGCGCTGCCCTCTACGGCTTGCAGCCTGCGGCGATCACCGAACAACTGGAGCGTCTTTCGAACGGGCGGATCGTGTCGCGGGTTGTCGATGGCAACCGGCGCTTCGACGTCGTCGTCCGCCTGCAGGATGCTCGCCGCACCACCCAGGGGCTCGCCGATCTGCTTATCGAAACGCCGGTCGGCTGGATTCCGGTGCACCAGATCGCCGATGTCGTCGAGACGGATGGTCCCAACCAGATCCTGCGCGAGAACGGCAAGCGGCGTGTCGTCGTCATGGCGAATACGGACGGCGCGGCCGACATGGCCACCGTGGTCACTCAGATCCGGCAGCTCATATCGGCGCACCAGATGCCGCCAGGTTTCTTCATTAGCCTGGAAGGGACGTTTCAGGCGCAAGAAGAGTCGATGCGCACGATCGGGCTATTGAGCCTCGTTTCGCTGGCGATGATCTTCGCCATCCTGTACTCGCGCTATCGCTCGATCCTGTTCGTTGCCATCATCATGGCGAGCGTGCCGCTGGCGCTGATCGGCTCGGTCACGGCGCTTTCTCTGGCAGGGCAGCCATTGTCCGTTGCATCGATGGTCGGCTTCATCACGCTGACGGGCATCGCGACGCGAAACGGCATTCTCAAGATCAGCCATTACATCAATCTGGCCATTCACGAGAACATGCCGTTCGGCCGCGATCTCGTCATGCGCGGCTCCCTGGAACGCCTGACGCCTGTGCTGATGACGGCCCTCTCGGCCGGAGTTGCGCTCATTCCGCTGATGATCGACCCCTCTGCGCCCGGCAAGGAGATCCTGCATCCGGTCGCCATTACCATCTTCGGTGGTCTCGTGACGGCGACTGTCCTCGACACGTTTCTGACGCCGACGCTGTTCCTGCGCTATGGCCGAAAGCCTCTGGAGCGTCTGGTGGCTCAGGTCCGCGATGGGGAGCGGTCGGGTGTCGGCACGCCAACAACCACCAAACCTCTGGAATCCTTCTGAACCCGCTACGGAGCCCCCATGGTCCGCCTTCTCCTTGCCGCACTGCTCGGCCTTTCGCTTGCCAGCCCCGCCTTCGCCCATGAGCCGCGCCCCGGACCGAATGGCGGGCTCAAGGTCGATGCGGGCGCCCGCCACCATGCCGAACTTGTGGCGGACGGAACGACGAAGGTTGTGGTGTTCCTCTATGACGCCAATGACCAGCCGGTCTTGGCAAAAGGCTACCGCGCCAATGCAATTCTGGTCGTCGGCGGCGCCACGCAACGCTTCGCTCTGCAGGCCGATGAAGCGAACCGGCTGGTTGGTACGGCGCCGGCGCCGGTTCCTTCCGGCGTGAAAGGGGCCGTTCAGATCATCGGACCCGACGGGGCGACGGCGCAGGCGCGGTTCTGAGGGTACACTGTCATATGAAAATCGGCTTGCCGTTGGGATGGGTGGCGCCGGCCTGCCGGGCATGAGCAGCGCCCGCATCTTCCGCTACTTCAAGACGCGCCCCGAGATCATCCGGCTGGCGGTGATGCCGCACCGCAGCGCCTGCCGAGAGGCGCCGTCTCTGCGCGGCTTGATGGTAGCCGGGGCAGGGGGCGGAGACTTTTCTGGTTTGGCTGACGGCACCCCGAAGAACTGGAGGAGGCCGCCTGAGGGCGGCCTTTGCGAAGCCTGAAAGCAGCCTCTCCATCCCATTAGCCAATATCAATTGCGATCCGCGTCGAGAGCTGCGCGCAATGCGGCAAGCCGGGGAAGCAGCGCAGCCATATCCGCCGCCTCGGGCAGCGCCCCGATGCGCTCGGCCCAGGGCTGGGTGGCTGCTATGCTGGACTCTCGCATTCTGCGTCCGGCGTCGGTGATCGTCACGATTTTCGATCGTCCATCATTGGGATCGGCATGAATTGCCACAAGACCCTTCTGCTCCAGCCGGTGGAGGGTGCTGGTCATCGTTCCCTTCGTCACCTGGAAGGCACGCGCAAGCCGAGCCGGGGATTTCCCGTCGCCGACCCGCACGCAATGATTGAGCACCGTAAACTGCGCGATCGTCATGCCCGCAGGCATCAGACGTTCGAATTGCGTCTGGGACAATTGCGCCAGAATGCCAATCTCGTTGAAGAAGCTAAAGATCTCCGATGTCTTCATGCGCGGATCAGCTTTGCTTCCAAGGGCCAACGCGGGGCCGGTGCCACACGCGTGGCATAGCCGATGCGCGCGAGCATTTGAAGGGTCTCGTCTGCCCCGACCCGGCACAGCCGTCGTGCCTCGTCAAATAACGAAGCCATCTCAGGATATTCCTGCAGGGCTTGGCTGACGGGGTGAAGGCCAAGACCAAGTTGCGTCGCCAGAAGATTGAGCCGGACATAACTGCGTCCTGCCGCCAACTGATGGATCCGGCTGTTGCCGAGCCCGGTCAACCAGACAAAGCTGGGCGTCGCCTCGAAAAGCTGCCGATACTTTTCGACCTGGTTTTTTGTGCTGCTCGCCTGCGGGTCGCGCGCCCCCTCGCGCACCCTGTCCGCTCCCAGCAGGCTCAAAGCCTCGAAAAGCGGGCCGCTCAAGGGAATGCCATCGGGATTTGCGTCGATCTCCCGCGAGCCCACGCGCAGCACGTCGATGCTCTCGCCCAGGGTATGCGGAGTGCGGGCCTCCAGTTCGAACGCAGCCGTGGCGAGGTCGCGCAGGGCCCGGACTTCGTTCTCGCTCCGCGTTTGTTCGAAGCGGATGCGATCGGACGCCGCGCCGCCCAGGATCGCCAAGTTCTCCGCCGTAACCGGTCGCGCCAGATCATACGGCACCTTGGCCGACCGCCGATCCCGGATGACCGCCGCAAGCGGATCGGCGACCAGTCCCGGTTGCGCAACAAAGCGCAGGCGCGCAACCGGGCGGGAATCGAGCCTGGGCTCGCCTGTTCCGTTCGGGAAGGCTTCGACCTCCATGCGCATGCCCCGCCGCGACGCAGCGATTGCCGCAAGCTCGATGAAGCAGCCGAACCCAATCACGATCTGACGGTCGAAGGGATCAGTCTGAGGCAGACGCCGCGCCAGATCGCAGGTGATTTCGGCTTGGTCGGTGCCAATGAGCCTGATCAGCCAAGGCTGCATATTGTGCGGGTTGGGCGCCAGGATGGCATGACGGAATGCGTCGAGCCGGGGGTCGAGATCTGCTCCCGGGGGCATCAGCCAGGGCGCACGTGCCGTCTGCGGCGTATTCATGACCCGCCATGCTGTACCCGCACCGACCAGCGTGAGAGCCCCACCAATACCGAGGATGATCGTGCGACGATGGACCATGTCCATTTCCTTTCATCTGACAGAGAACTGATTTT
>JBIPLL010000422.1:0-3216 GCA_044368425.1 Beijerinckiaceae bacterium | reverse complement strand
CGCCAACGCCGTTGCAGTCATTGCCGATACCTGGTGGCGGGCGAAAACGGCGCTTGAAGCCGTCAAGATCGAATATGATCGCGGTCCGAGCGGAAATCTCGACACCAGTGCGATCAGCGCAATGCTGGACGAGGGTCTGACCGCCAAGGAGGCGTTTGTCGGCAACAAGGGCGGCGACATCGACGCGGCGCTGGCCGGGGCCGCGAAAACCATCGAGGCGACCTATGCGTTCCCTTATCAGCACCATGCCACCATGGAGCCGATGAACGCCACCGCGCGCTGGACTGCCGAAAAGTGCGAGGTCTGGACCTCGACCCAGAATGGCGAGGCGGCGCTGGCGACAGCATCGCAGGCAGCGGGATTGCCCCTCGACAAATGCGATGTGTTCCGCATGGACCTCGGCGGCGGCTTCGGGCGCCGCGCCACGAGCCATGACTATGTCCGCCAGGCCGTGCTGATCGCCAAGGAAATGCCCGGCACGCCGATCAAGCTGATCTGGTCGCGCGAAGAGGACATGCTGCACGGCTGCTATCACCCGACGACCAAGTGCAAGCTGACGGGCGCCCTCGACAAGGACGGCAACCTTGTTGGACTGCGCATGCGCATATCGGGTCAGTCGATCCTGGCAACCATCCGGCCCGAAGCGCTCGACAAGGGACGCGATCCGGCGACCTTCCAGGGTCTCAATCCCGGCGGCGCCGAGGGACAGCTCGGCTACACGATCCCCAACATCCTTGTGGATCACGCCATGCGCAACCCGCCGGTTCGCCCGGGATTCTGGCGCGGCGTCAACAACAACCAGAACGCGATCTACCTTGAATGCTTCATGGATGAACTCGCGCATGCGGCGGGCGTCGATCCCCTCGAGTTTCGCCGCCGGATGATGAAGGAGCATCCAAAGCATCTGGGCGTGTTGAATGCGGTGGCCGATCGCGTGGGCTGGGGCAAGCCCGCGCCGCAAGGCGTCTATCGCGGCCTTGCCCAGCACATGGGCTATGGCAGCTATGTCGCGGCTTGCGCCGAAGTCTCCGTCAACGACAAGGGCACGCTGAAGATCCACCGCATCGTGGCGGCGACAAATTGCGGCCACGCCGTCAATCCGGCGCAGATCGAACGCCAGATCGAGGGCTCCTTCGCCTATGGCCTCGGTCCGTTGCTGATGCAGGAGATCACGATCAAGGATGGCAAGGTCGTCGAGGAAAACTTCGACACCTATCCGATCGTGCGCATGGCTGAAATGCCGGCTGTCGAAAGCATCATCGTTCCGACGAATGACTTCTGGGGCGGTGTCGGCGAGCCGACGATCTTCGTCGCCGCGCCGGCTGTGCTGAACGCGATTTTCGCCGCGACGGGCAAGCGCGTCCGCAACCTGCCGATCCGTGACCAGGATCTGCGGCGCGCATGAACGAGCGCCAGAACTGAAGCGTGTGTTGCGACGGCCTGCGGGCCGTCGCATCCTTCCAGGGCAATGCCATGCGCCGTCTCATCCTGTCTCTGGCTGCCGGCCTGGCGATAGCGGCAACAGACGCCGGCTCGGCCAACGCCCAGTTCGCGGCCCCGCCGCCCGGCGCAACCTCCTGCTCCGGCTGTCATGCCGGCCCGAACAACGCGATCCCCAGCCTCACCGGTCTCAACGCCTCCGAAATCCAGGCCGCCATGGCGGCCTATCGTGCGGGCACGCGCGAGGCGACGGTGATGGGGCGGATTGCGAAGGGTTTCACCGAGGCTGAAACGAAAGACATCGCGGCCTGGCTGTCGCGTGTGGGAGCTGCGCAATGAGCGCCCGCAGCCGAACGCGTGTTTCGCGTCGCGCGGTCCTGCGTGGATTGGCGGCAGGGGCCGGCGCTCTCGCCGCACCGTCTCTGCTCGCGTGGCACCGTCCGCGTGCCGTCATTGTCGGCGGTGGCTTCGCCGGTGCGACCTGCGCCCGCTCCCTTGCTTCGGCCGGCATCGCCGTGACGATGGTCGAGGCGGACGAGCGCTATGTGGCCTGTCCATTCAGCAATCTTGTTCTTCACGGATCTCGGGGCATCGGCGACCAGACTTTCGGCTTCGAAGGCTTGCGCAAGGCCGGTATCGACGTGGTGATCGCCCGAGCCCAACGCATCGATGTCGATGGGCGACGGGTGCTGATGTCAGGGGCCCGGTCGCTGGAATATGATCGGCTCGTTCTCGCGCCCGGCATCGATATCCGCTTCGATGCGCTTCCGGGCTATGATGAAGCTGCGACCGAACGCATGCCGCATGCCTGGAAAGCCGGCGCGCAGACGTCGCTTCTGCGCAGGCAACTCAAGGCGATGGAGGATGGCGGCGTCGTTCTCATGACGGTGCCCGCCAATCCGTTCCGTTGTCCGCCAGGTCCCTATGAGCGGGCAAGCCTCATTGCGCATTACCTCAAAGCGCACAAGCCGAAGTCGAAGCTCATCGTCTTCGACGCCAAGGATTCGTTCTCCAAGCAGAAGCTTTTTCTGGATGCCTGGAAGCAGTTGTATCCCGATCATCTCGAGTGGGTCTCTCTGGCAGGTGGCGGCAAGACGGTTGCGGTCGAGGCGCGCGATCTGACTGTCGTGACCGAGTTCGGCCGTCACAAGGGCAGCGTTGTCAATGTCATCCCACCGCAACAGGCCGGGCGGATTGCAGGCGAGTCGGGGATTGCCGACCGCAGCGGCTGGTGCCCGATCGATCCTGTGACCTTCGAGTCGCGGCTTGCGCCGCATGTTCACGTGATCGGCGATGCTGCGATTGCCGGCGCAATGCCGAAATCCGCTTTCGCCGCGAATGCGCAGGCGAAGCATTGCGCGGGCGTCGTGGAGGCGCTGTTTCGCGGTCAGGCCCCTGCTGCACCCAAGCTGATCAATACGTGCTACAGCCTTGTCGCGCCGAACTACGGCATCTCGGTTGCCGGCGTCTATCAGCCGCATCGGGGCATTCTGGCCGATGTTGAAGGTGCTGGCGGTACCAGTCCGGCGGGGGCTTCGGCCGAGGTGCGGGCGCAGGAGGCTGTCTATGCCGGTGCGTGGTTCGATGTGATCACGGAGAGCGTCTATGGATAGGCGCAGCCGCTCCGCGACATTGGCCGCGCTGGCTGCGGTCTGCTGCGCCCTGACCGTGCAGGCCGCACCGCTTGCGCCGTTCCAGACAGCCGGCGATGCCATCGAGGCGCCGCTGGATGACCTGCAGGGCGATCCCGCAAGGGGGCGTGCCATCATAGTGAAC
>JBIPLL010000430.1:0-3165 GCA_044368425.1 Beijerinckiaceae bacterium | reverse complement strand
GGCGTCGGCACGCGTTTGACAGAGGGACAGTTAAGGCTGCGCCTTGTTGACAGCACGGCCTTGAATGCCGCGAGCATCATGCCTTCCTATCACAGGATCGCGGGCTTAACGCGGGTCGCCGAAGCTCACAAGGAACGTCCCATACTCTCCGCGCAGGACATAGAGGATGTGGTTGCGTTCCTGGTGACTTTGCGCGATCCGCCGCCATCGAAGGACAGAAGATGACAGATGCAGGCTTGGAGACGCCGACGCGGCGGCATGTCATCGCGGCAGGGGCGGGCTTTGCCGCCATGTTGCTGGCCCCGTCCGCGCGCGCAACGCCGCAAGCCATGGAGAAGGCGATCCTCGCCTTCACCGGCGGGGTGAAACCGAAGGATAGCCGCGTCAGCGTCGATATTCCCGTTCTGCTCGAGAGCGGTGCGTCCGTGCCGATGAAGGTGAGCGTGGACAGCCAGATGCAGGGCGCGGACTTCGTGGAGGCCATTGCGGTCTTCAACGAGCGCAATCCTCTGCCCAACGTGGCGGTCTTCAAATTCTCGCCCCGCTCGGGAAGAGCCGTCGTCTCGACACGCATCCGCCTCGGGGATTCGCAGAAGATCGTCGCCGTCGCCAGATTGGCCGATGGTTCGTTTCATCAGGGTGCGATCGAGGTGATCGTGACCTTGCCGGCCTGCGCAGAGGATGCGTGACATGAGCGGCAAATCGTCAACGAGGATGGGGCGTGCCCTGATCCATGTTCCTGCGAAGGCTCGGCGCGGCGAAATCATGGACCTTCGGGCCATGATCGCGCATCCGATGGAAACCGGGTTCCGCCCCGATGCCAATGGCAGGCTGTTCCCGCGCGATATCATCCATCACTTCGACTGCACGTTCGAAGGCGAACTGGTCTTTGCCTGCGAGTTTCATCCCGCGATCTCGGCCAATCCGTTTCTTGCCTTCTCCATGTTTGCCGAACGTAGCGGAGAACTCACGTTCCGTTGGCGTGACGATGGTGGCTCGGTCGTCGAGGAAAAGTACCGCATCGAGGTCGAATGATGCGCGCCGGCATCCGCGCGGCGAGCGCGCTGGGGCTCGCAGTGCTGGCGGGTTTCGGGAATGCGCAGGCCGAAATCCCGCTGGAACAACGCAAGTCCGGTGCGCAGTTCATGAGCCCCGCCACGCGCGCCATGCAGGCGGACGACATGGCCAACCCGGCCATGCTGGCGACGCTCGACGGCGAAAGCCTGTGGCAGGAGAAAGCCGGCGACGTCAGAAAATCCTGCTCCGAATGTCATGGCGCGGCCGGGCAGTCGATGAAAGGCGTCTCGGCGCGTCACCCCGCCATCGATCCGCAAAGCGGCAAGCTGATGACGGTGTCCGACCGTATCAATGCCTGCCGGACCGGTCAGCAAAAGGCAGCGGCCTATGCCCAGGAAAGCGCTCCGCTGCTGGCGCTGACGACCTATATTGGACTGCAATCGCGCGGCATGCCGATCCAGCCCCCCGACGATCCGCGCGTGACGGATGCGCGGGAGCGGGGCCGGGCGCTGTGGACAATGCGGATCGGGCAACTGAACTTTTCATGCGCCCAGTGCCACGATGACAATTGGGGGCGCCGCCTGGGCTCGGCGCCGATCCCGCAAGCCCATCCCAATGCCTATCCGATCTATCGACTGGACTGGCAGGGCATGGGATCGCTGCAGCGTCGTTTCCGCAACTGCATGAGTGGAGTGCGCGCCGAAGCCTATCCCTACGGGGCGCCGGAATTCGCCGAACTCGAAGCGTTTCTGATGTATCGCGCACGGGGAATGCCCATGGAAACGCCGGGCGTTCGTCCCTGAAAAGCTGCGAAGCCCGCCGATGCTCCACGAAACCTGTCGAGGCGCCCGGTTTCGAAAGCGGCTAAGATGCAGTACAGCGCTACGCGAAGGGCTGGGCCACGGACCGGGGCGCCGCGACGGCCGAAGCCTGTGTGCCAATCGTCTTCGCGCCCTCCGAGGCCTGCCAGAAGCAAACTGCCGACGTAGAGGCGGAGACTGTTATGAACGACAAGCTGGGTATTGCTCGGCCCTGGCTGTTTCGCGCCATTCGCGGAACCGAAATGCTGGGCCTCCTGACGCTTCTGTTCGGCTTGGCCTCTTCACGTTGGCTCGTTGCCGGGGCCGGTGCGGTCATGATCGTGGCGGCAATTCGAGTTTTCCGCCTTCGTTTTCCTGTCGTCGAACGAAAGGACGGCGGCAGCATGGGCATGTCCGACGGAGATTGAACCCTGCCACCACCGCCGACGATGCAGTCGACCTGGGGCTGCAAGCGGACGTTGGTTCCGGGGCAGGGGGGGCCTGCCGAGACGTGCTGGTTCGCTTGATTGCGCCCTCTCATCAGGCAAACGAGGTTGCTCCGCCTGTCCCGATTTCGGGGCTACCCCACCGCATCACCGCGCACAGGCGACGCCACGGCACGCCGACTTCCCATTTACAGTGCCCCCTTGTGCAACCCTCGCTGCGGGCGCACCATGCTGCCATCACAACGTCTCGTCGCGGTCGCGGGAGCTGGAGCAGGTCGATGGACGTCAGGCAGCTTCGCTACTTTGTGGCGATTGCCAACGGCAAAAGCTTTTCAAGGGCGGCCACCGAACTGCGTATCGCCCAACCCGCGCTCAGCAGCCAGATTGCAGCACTCGAGGCGGAGCTGGAGGCCCAACTCTTCCGCAGGCACAGCAGGGGTGTCGAACTGACGGAAGCAGGCAGGGTGCTGCTTCCGCAGGCAGAAGATGTGCTCGCCAAGATCGAACAGGCAAGGAACGACATTCGTGCGCTTCGCAAGCTGACGACATTTGAGGTCAGGCTCGGACTGCCGACGACAATGACAGGCATCATCGCGCTGCCGCTCATGGACGCCTTTAGCGCTACGCATCCCGAAATCGTGTTGCATATTGTCGAGGGAATGACAGGCCATCTTGAGAAATGGCTGGAACAGGGCGACATCGACGTCGCTATTCTTTACGACAAGCCCGTAAACGGCCGTCCGACCTTCGCCAGCATCGGCCGTGAACGCCTTGTACTGCTTGGCCGCGATACAGGTGCATTTGCGGGGCGGGAAACGGTCACTTTCGAGGATATTGGCAACCTGCCGCTCATCCATACAACGCGCGCACACCAGTTGCGCCGGATGATCGATAATCATTGC
>JBIPLL010000151.1:0-6400 GCA_044368425.1 Beijerinckiaceae bacterium | reverse complement strand
CCGGGTTCGTGCTGGGTTTCAGCCTCCAGGAGCGATGGTGCGTCGTGTCTCAGACCCGCTCGCGGCGGCGGCGCATCAGTTCGGTGAGTTCCGCATCGGCGCCCTCTGGCAGCATCACCTCGATCGTGACGATCAGGTCGCCGCGTCCGGTCTTGCCGGGCAGGCCCTTGCCGCGAAAGCGGAAGCTGCGGCCGCTATTGGTCATGGGCGGGATCGTCGTCTCGATCGCGCCCTCGAGGGTCGGCACGCGCAGGGTTCCGCCCAGCACGGCATCGCCCAGTGGCAAGGGCAGGCGCATGCGAAGGTCCGTTCCCTCGACGGTAAAACGCGGATGGGGCGCGAGCCGCAGCGTCAGGAGCGCATCGCCGTCCATGCCCATCGGGCCGGACTCGCCCTGGCCGCGCAGGCGAATCACCTGACCGTCTGTGACCTCGCGGGGCATGTGCACTTCGATCTCGCGGCCGGTCGGCAGACGCAGGCGGTGCGGCTTGCCAGCCACCAGATCCTCGAGCGTGATGGTCAGTTCGGCATGGACATCGCCACCCTTGTCGGGGGCCCGCCGCGCGCCGCGCGTCGAGCCACGACGCCCGGCCGCCCTTGCCTGCTCGCCGAACAGCCCGGAAAAGAACTCGCCGGGATCGAAATCCGGGCCAGGGCCGGCGCCTCCGCCGCGCGTGCGCCGTCCGCCCGCCGGGCCGCCGAAGCCGAATTCAAAGGTCGCATCGTCGCCAAACCCGGCACGCGGACCGCCGCCCGGGGAGCCACCGCCCGGAAAGCCCTGGAAGCGGGGACGCCCCTGCGCATCGATCTCGCCCCGGTCGAACTGCGCGCGCTTCTCCTTGTCCCCCAGGATCTCGTAAGCGCCGTTGATCTCGGCGAAGCGGTCCTTCGCCTTTGGATCGGTCGGGTTCTGGTCGGGGTGATATTGCTTGGCGAGCTTGCGGAAGGCCCGCTTGATATCGGCCTCCACAGCCGAGCGGGTGACGCCCAGAATATCGTAGGGATCGCGCATGCTGTTGCCTGTCGGGACGTGCGGCCGGCTTTACCAGTCGGCTTGGCCGGTTCGTTTCACGTCGTGAATGTGGGCATTGCAGCGCGTTTGTGCAATCGCTTCGCCGCGAGGAGACGCGTGATCAGCCCTGTTTTTGCCAGGGACGGCTTTCCTTGACCGCCCATTCCCCGCCCGAGGGCCGGCAGGCGGTGCCCTGAAGCTGGCTCTCGCCCAATGGCCCCTTCAGGCCGGCGAGGAACGCACGGCAGATCTCGTCGCTTTTCACGAAAGGCTGGCCAACGGGCGTGAACGAGCCCTTGCGGCCCGTCTCGGGGTTGTCCCAGTTGACAACGGCCCCCGAGCCCACGGGATCGAGCGCCACGGCGAGCGCCCCCTTGGCACGGCGCCAGTCCTCCTGCGTCAGGTCGTCGGACAGCGGGGACACCGCGCGTGGTGGAATCGAACCCGTCGTCACCGGCTCGTCCGGCAGGAACGACGAGATCGGCCAGGAGAAGCTGCATCCGGCGACAGCCACGCTGACCCACGCTGCGCAGGCGAGGGCGGAAAACTGCTTGACCCACCGACGGCTTGCCGGTTCTGTCGCCGCAGGACACGGATGCGCCTTGCCCGCCAGATGTGTCCTGCCCGCCACGCGGTCCTCCATTCCATCACTCAACGCGATTCATGAAATGAACACGTTAACGCCCGGTGACTTCACGACCGCCACCAACCCGTTTCATCTCTTCGGCGACTGGCTCGCCGAGGCGACGGCGAGCGAACCCTGCGATGCCAATGCCATGACGCTGGCAAGCGTCGACGGCCAGGGCCTGCCCGATGCGCGCATCGTGCTGCTCAAGGGCTTCGATGCGGAGGGGTTTGTTTTCTACACGAATACCGAAAGCACCAAGGGGCGCGAACTCGACGCGCAACCGAAGGCAGCGCTCGTATTTCACTGGAAATCGCTGCTGCGCCAGGTGCGCGTGCGCGGTCTGGTCGAGCGTGTGAGCGAGGCGGAGGCCGACGCCTATTACCAGAGCCGCCCGTATGGCAGCCGAATTGGCGCTCATGCCAGCCTTCAGTCGCGCCCGCTGCCCGATCGCGAGACGCTCATCGCGCGGGTGAAGGAGTTCGAGTCCCGCTTTCCCGAAGACCGCGGCGTGCCGCGTCCGCCGCACTGGACCGGCTATCGCGTGCGACCGCTCACAATCGAGTTCTGGCACGACCGCCCGTTCCGCCTGCATGACCGCGTGGTGTTCCGGCGTGAAGCGGCCTCGGCATCCTGGACCCGTGAACGGCTCTACCCCTGACGCGTTTCGACGTGGCAGATCGGCCCGCTCATGCAGCGGAAGCCATGTCCGGTGCCCGTCGAGTTAGTGTAATGGTGTGCAGGCGGCCCGTCAGCATTTCGGCCACCTGAATTCAGACAGAAGGACGCCTGCCCTTGTCCAATCCCCAGAGCACCCAGAGCCCACGGCGCGTCATGCTGCTGACCGGCGCCAGCCGGGGCATCGGCCACGCGACGGTGAAGCGTTTCTCGGCGGCGGGCTGGCGCGTCATCACCTGCTCCCGCCATTCGTTTCCGGAGCAGTGCCCCTGGGCCATGGGTCCAGAGGACCATATCAAGGTCGATCTCGCCGACGTTCAGGACACGATCGACGCCATTGCCGAGATCAAGCGGCGGCTTGAGCCAGAGGGCGGGATGCTGCACGCGCTCGTCAACAATGCCGGCATCTCCCCCAAGGGACCGGGCGGAGCGCGGCTGTCGTCGATCGACACATCCATCGAGTCGTTCCAGAAGGTGTTCCAGGTGAATTTCTTCGCGCCGATGATGCTGGCGCGCGGCCTTCAGGACCAGTTGACCGCCGCCAAGGGGTCGGTGGTGAACGTCACCTCCATCGCGGGATCACGCGTGCATCCCTTCGCAGGGGCGGCCTATGCGACGTCCAAGGCGGCACTCGCGGCGCTGACCCGCGAGATGGCGGGCGATTTCGGGCCGCTGGGCGTGCGCGTCAATGCCATTTCGCCGGGCGAGATCGACACGTCGATCCTGTCGCCGGGCACCGACAAGATCGTCGCGCAGATCCCCATGCGCCGCCTCGGCACCACGGACGAAGTGGCCAAGGCCATCTATTTCCTGTGCACGGAAGCCTCGTCCTACGTGAACGGCGCGGAGATCCACATCAATGGCGGCCAGCACGTCTGAGCCGGCGGCGCGTCCGGTCCTCGCCGCCTCGGTCGGCGTGGTGCGGGACGGGCGCGTGCTCGTCGCCTCGCGGACGCAGCCGCCGGGCAAGGCGCTCTTTTCCTTTCCGGGCGGCCGTGTCGAACGCGGCGAGAGCCTGATGGAAGCGGCTCTGCGCGAATTGCGCGAGGAAGTCGACGTGGTCGCGGAGATTGCGGGCTTTCTCACCCATGTCGAGACCATCGTTCCAGACGAATCCGGGGGCATCGCCGCGCATTTCGTCGTTTGCGCCTTTTCCGGTCGCTGGATCGCGGGCGAGGGAACACCCGGTCCCGAGGCCGGCGAGGTACGCTGGGTCACGCTCGAAGAACTCGCCGCGCTGCCGACCACGCGCGGATTGCTGGACATTGCGCGGCGGGCCATGGCGCAGGCGCAAGGGCGCGAGCCATGACGCGGGGCGTGGCAATGGCGCTCGCCATGCTGCTGCTGGCCGCGGCAGCCGGAGAGGCGGCCGCGCAGGCACAGTCGCCCTCCCCGCCCACGACACCCCGAACGACGCGCCCGGCGCCGGCGCAGCCTGTTCAGCCCGCCCCGCCCCCCGAGCCACCCCCGCCGCCCTATGAGCGGACAATGCTGCGGCTGGCCGAGGTGATGGGGTCGGTCGCCGTGCTCAAGGACCTGTGCGCCGAGCCGGATGCCGACGAATGGCGAACGAAGATGACGGCGATCCTCGAGGTCGAGGGCACAAGTGCCGGTCGGCGGGAGCGGCTCGCGGGGGCGTATAACAGAGGTTTCAGCGCCTTCACCCTCACCTACCGGCAATGCACCGAATCGGCGCGCGAGGCGCTGGCACGCTATGTTCGCGAAGGAAGCGCCCTGACGCGCGAGCTAAAGGGCCGCTATTCGGAATAGGACCGGCATTGCGTTTCGAAATTCATCGAATCCGCGCGATCGCGTTAACCTTCATTAATCATCGCGCTGGCGTGGCGCGCTCCGCGTGGTTAAGAACGTCCACCTCCTGCGCCAGAGTACCCATGACCTACGAACCCCACCTCGCCGACGACGCCAGCGAAGAGAAGCAGGCGGCTCTGAGCTATGTTTTCGAAGCGTTCGCGGAAGCGCGCCACGACGGGCTCGATGGCGATTGCCTCGCCCATGCCGCGCTGTTTGCTGCCTTCAAGCAACTGGTCGACATCTATGGCGAGGAAGCGGTGGCTGTGTTTGCCGAAGGGCTGCCGGAACGCGTCCGCTCGGGATCGTTCAGCGTCAAGCAGTGCCATTGAGGCAGCGGCACCGCTGTCGCCACAGGCTCGCAAAAGCTGGAGCCATTCCCGCCAGCACTGGCTGCGAAGCATCAGGCGCAGGCCATCGATTTTCGTAATCAACCAATTATTGCAGGGTCTTGCGCTCGGGCCCTGCAATATTGATTCAGGCTCCGCGCCTCAGTCGTGCGGCAGCGTCTCAACGAAGCGGGCGGGCTCGCCGGTCGCTGGCGTGACGATCTCCCCCTCCCACATGACCTTGCGACCGCGCACATAAGTGCCGATCGGCCAGCCGGTGACGGTGACCCCGTCATAGGGAGTCCAGCCGCTGCGGGACGCTACCTGCGCATGGGTGATGGTCTGGCGGCGCTTCATGTCCACGATGGTCAAGTCGGCGTCGTAGCCCGCGGCAATGCGGCCCTTGCCGGCGAGGCCGAAAAGGCGCTGCGGCCCGTGGCTCGTCAGATCCACAAAGCGCTGAAGCGTGAGGCGTCCCGCATTCACGTGGTCGAGCATGATCGGGACGAGCGTCTGCACGCCGGTCATTCCGGAATGGCTGCCGGGATAGGCGTGGTCCTTCTCCTCGCGCGTATGGGGCGCGTGGTCGGAGCCCAGCACATCGACGATGCCCTGCGAGATGCCGGACCAGATGCCGTCGCGGTGGCGCGCATCGCGCACCGGCGGGTTCATCTGGGCATAGGTGCCGAGGCGCTCGTAGCAGTTGGGCGCCACCAGCGTCAGATGGTGCGGCGTCGCCTCGCAGGTTGCCACGTCCTTGTGGTGGCGCAGGAATTCGATTTCCTCGGCAGTGGAAATGTGGAGCACGTGGATGCGGGCGCCTGCCGCGCGGGCGATGCGCACCAGCCGGTGCGTGCAGCGAAGCGCGGTCTCGACGTCGCGCCATTCCGGATGGGACGTGGGGTCGCCCGGGCGGCGCAGGTGCATGCGCTCGCGCAGACGATATTCATCCTCGGAGTGGAACGCGGAGCGACGGCGGGTCTGCCGCAGGATGGCATCGACGCCGGCATCGTCCTCGACCAGCAGCGAGCCGGTCGACGAGCCCATGAACACCTTGATGCCGGCCGCGCCCGGCAGGCGCTCAAGCTCCGGGATGTCGCGCGCATTCTCATGGGTGCCACCGACCCAGAAGGCGAAATCGCCATGCATGCGATGTGTGCCGGCCTTGACCTTGTCGGCCAGCGTTTCGGCCGTCACCGTCAGCGGATTGGTATTCGGCATCTCGAAGACGGTGGTGACGCCGCCCAGAACCGCGCCGCGCGAGCCTGTTTCGAGATCTTCCTTGTGGGTCAGGCCCGGTTCGCGAAAATGCACCTGACTGTCGATGACGCCCGGCAGAAGATGCAACCCGGTGCAATCCACAACCTCGCCGGCATCGGCTTGTGACAGGTCGCCGATGGCTGCAATCCGGCCTTCGCGCAGGCCGAGATCGCGTGCGCCCTCGCCGTCATGATTGACGACGATTCCGCCCCTGAGCACCGTGTCGAATGTCTGACCCATCGCCCTGCCCTCCGGTTACCGCCGCGCACCCGCTTGAGGGATGCCTCCGGGGGGCCTATCTCAGGTCGCGGTGGCCGACAAGGCCATCGGCCCTTCCCGCTTTCTCATCCTGGAGCCCCCATGCCCGCTGCCCTCCTGCCCGACCGCGGAATCATCAAGGTCGACGGCCCCGATGCAGCTGCATTCCTGCAGGGCCTCCTGACCAACGACATCGAGGGCATGGCCGCGGGCGAGGCGCGCTTTGCCGCGCTTCTGACGCCGCAGGGAAAGATCATCGCGGATTTCTTTGTGATCGCACTCGATGAAGCCGATGGCGGCGGCTTTGCGCTCGACCTGTCGGTCGTGCTGGTGCCGGACGTCCTCAAGCGGCTGACGATGTATCGGCTCCGGGCGAAGGTGACGCTCTCGGATATTTCCGAGCAGGCTGCCGTCGCCGCGATCTGGGGT
>JBIPLL010000496.1:0-2849 GCA_044368425.1 Beijerinckiaceae bacterium | reverse complement strand
GGCACGCCGACGAAGAATGTGCCGGTGAATTCGTCGAGCGACTCGAGGAAGACGAAGATGGCCGAGGCGATCAGGCCGGGCGTCGCCAGCGGAAGCGTGATGGTGAAGAATGTCCGCAGCGGGGACGCGCCCATATTGCGGGCGGCCAGTTCCAGATCACGATCCACGGCCGAAAAGGCGGCGGCGGCAATCCAGACCGAATAGACGAGGCCATGGGTGGCATGGACCAGCACGACGCCGGCAACCGTGCCGGTGAGGCCGAAGGAATAGAAGATGCGCGCCACGTTGATGTAAATCGCCACCGACGGGAAAGCCTGCGGGAGCAGGAAGATAACGAGGATCAGCGCCCGCATCGGCAGTTTCAGGCGTGCCAGCGCATAGCCTGCCGGGATCGCCAGCAGGAGGGAGACCGCAACCGTCAGCAACGCGATCCAGACGCTGGTCGCCAGCGAGGACATCGCGTCGCTGGTCGGGCGGAAGACGACTTCCCAGTACCGGGTGCCATAGGTGACCGGCAGCTTGAATGGCGTGTACCAGCGCTCCGCGACGGACCAGAGCACGAGGTTCATCAGCGGACCGAAGATGACGAAGGCGAACAGGCCAAGGCCGATCACCTTCAGCGCAGTGGCGGGCAGCCCCCCGGCGCGGCTCATCGCTCGGCCTCCCGCTGCTGCGCCAGATTGTGGCGCAGGTAGATCCAGGCCGCGATGGCCGTGATGCCATAGGAAATGACGCCCAGCGCGTTGGCTGTCGGGTAGTCGCCATAGGCGTTGATGGGAGCCTGCGACCATCATCGGGACGGACAGGACCGAGAGCATGGTCACGAAGGACAGGACGAGCGCCACCAGCAGAGGCTGGGTCACCTGGGGCAACACGATCTCGAACAGGGCGCGGAAGCGCGAGGCGCCGAGGTTGCGCGCCGATTCAATCGTGGAGCGGTCGATCGAGGCCATGGCGCCGGCCAGCATCAGGATCACGAAAGGCGCCTGTTTCCAGACGAAGGTGATGACGATGCCGCGCCAGTCGAGAAAACTCGTTGTCTGCATCGGATCGAGGATGCCCATGCTGACGAAGGTGTTGTTCATCAGGCCGTTCTTCGCAAGGAACGTGCGCATGCATTGCGCAGCGACGATGAACGGAATGAAGAGCGGCCAGCGATAGAGCTGCTTGAGGACCGCAATCAGCCACGGCGTCTCGCTCAGCGTCAGCACCCCGGCGATCGCGATCGAGACAAGGGCGATCAGCACGGTCGAGACGATCACGATGACGACCGTGAAGACGATGTCGGTCGAATAGAGCTCGAACGCCTTCTGGAAATGGACGAGCGAGATCGCACCGTCCTTCGTGAACGCTGCATAGAGCGAGTAGGACAGCGGCCAGAGGAACAGCGTTGCCACGAGCATGAATGCCGGAGTGACAAGCAGGAGCCCGAGAGCGGAGGTTTGTTTCATGATGACCGCGAGACAGGAGAAAGGCCTCCCGCTGGAGCGCGGGAGGCCGTGAGGGTCGTCAGTTCGCGACCTTCCTCTCGTAGCTCTCGAGGATGTCGTTGAAATAGGGGGCGATCGGGAAGGGCTTGGCGTTCTTTGCCAGGTCATCCGGCGTCAGGTCGGTGAACAGCTTCTTCCAGGTCGCGTCGTCGAGCTTGCCCTGGAGATGCTGGGCGTCGATGCCCGGATACCAGTTGAACCGCTTGACGATGCCGTCGGCCTGAACCTGCGGCGAGGTCGCCATGGCGATGAATTTCGCGGCAAGATCAGTCTGGGCGGCCTTGGCCGGAACCGCATAATACATCGGCTGGCCGGGCATGCCGGGCGACAGGAGCTTCAGCTTCATGTTCGGCGGCAGCTTGCCGTCGTTCATCCAGGTGTAGAACATGTCGACCCAGACGGGGCCCATGGCGATCTCGCCACGGTTGAGCATGTCGAGCGTGCCGGCATTGCCGGGCGTGATCACCGAATTGCGGTTGAAGTCCTTCAACTCGGCCAGCGCCTTGTCCCACTGCGCCTTGGTGGCGGCGTCGTAGGGGCCCTTGACGAGGCGATCGGCATCGCCACCGAAGGCGTAGACCCAGCCGGTGGCGAAGGCGACGCCGGACATGCCGCCCTTGATGCCGTTATAGCCGAATTTCTTCGGGTTGGCCTTCACCCAGTCGCGCAGTTCGGCATAGGTCGCGGGCGGGGTCTTGACCATGTCGGCATTGTAGGCGACCGCCGTCTGCGACTGGAACATCGGCATCACGAAACCATCGACATTGGTGCCGAGTGCATTCGTGGCTGTCGCCGAGGTGACCATCGCGCTGGTGGCGATCTTGTCGCGATACTTGGCCAGCAGCCCTTCGGAGACCATCTGGCCGGACATCTTCTGGTGGGCGACGATAACGTCGAAGTCCCACTTGTCCACATTGGCCGCCTTCTGGGCGGACAGCTTCTCGTAGATCTTCTGCGAGCCGGAATCGCCGGGGCCGGTGCCTACGGCCACGACCTTCACGCCCGGATTGGCCTTCTCGAACATCGGTCCGAGATAGTCCTTGATGTAGTCGACCATGTTCTGGTCGCCTGCGGTCGCGACATTCAGGGTCTGCGCCGAGGCGCCTCCCCCCACGGCGAGGCTGGCCCCGAAGGCCATGGCAACACCGAGCGACCTGGAAGAACGAAGGATATTCGACATGGCTGGTCTCCTTGCCGGAATGGCTCAGACAGGGTTGTTCGCAGCGGGGAAGACATGCATCTCCTCCGCCGGGATCATCAGTTCGACGCGCTGGCCGGGGGCAGCCCGGCGCGCATCATCGACGAGAAAACGGCCCGCGGCCGTCTCGACCTCGTAGCGGAAGGTGCCGCCCGGATAGC
>JBIPLL010000375.1:0-3547 GCA_044368425.1 Beijerinckiaceae bacterium | reverse complement strand
ACGATGTCGCTGGGCCGATCCATGTGCACCGCGTTGGAGCGGAACTGGATGATGCAGGGCCCCTCCACCGCGTGGGATGGCGGCAGGGGAATCTCGAGGCCGCTGCCGAGCCGGATCACCATGGCCGCGCCATCGCGGCGCACGGTTCCTGAAATCAGGTTGTCGGCGCCCAGGAACGAGGCCACGAAGGACGAATTCGGTGCCCGGTACAGAGCTTCGGGGGATCCCTTCTGCGCGATGGTGCCGGCATCAAGGATGACGATCTCGTCGGCCATCGTCATGGCCTCTTCCTGATCGTGCGTCACATGGATGGCCGTGATGCCGAGCCTGTCATGGAGGCTCTTCAGCTCATGGCGCATCGCCAGCCGGATCTTGGCATCCAGATTGGACAAAGGCTCGTCCAGCAGCAGAACCGGAGGATCGACCGCCAGCGCACGGCCCAGCGCAACGCGCTGCCTCTGTCCGCCGGACAGGGCCGCAACCTTGCGCTCGCCATAGCCTTCAAGGCGCAGCAATTCGAGGATCCCGGCAATTTTGCGGTCGCGGTCGGCACGGTTCATGCCGCGCAGCTTGAGGCCGTAACCGATATTGTCGGCGACCGTCATATGCGGCCAGAGCGCATAGGACTGGAACACCATCGCCATGCCGCGCGCCTCCGGCGGCTGGTTGGTGATGTCGCGTCCATCGAGGGTGATGCGACCCGCGCCCGGGGATACGAAACCGGAAATGGCGCGCAGCAGGGTTGTCTTTCCGCAGCCGGATGATCCGATCAGCGCAACGAACTGCCCGGCCCCGATGCTGAGATCGATTCCCTTCAATACCCGCGTGCGACCATAAGACACTTCGAGTGCCTCGACGCCGACGGCCGCTCCGCGCGTGGCCATCGTACCTCCCCAGATTTCTTTCGCATTGCCTCTCGTTGGGCAACTAAGTGAAAGTTTAATGATAGCGAACCTTCATCCGCAACAGCGATTCCCGGGCGGAAACCCCATGACGAAGATGCATAAAGCACCGATGGCCTCGTGCTGGCTGCTGGCTTCAGCCGATCACGAGGCGCGGTTGATCGACGAGATCGAAGGGCTGGCCGCCCGCCACGGCACGCCGGTCTTTCACCCGCATCTCACCATATTGGGTGACGTGCCGCGCGATCCGTCGGAACTTGCACCCGCATTGCGCGGGCTTGCTGCGAGCGTGCCGGCCTTTTCGGCGCCCGTCACGGATATCGTGCTGAGCGACGCGTTTTTCCGGTCCTACTATGCCGCCTTCCCGCCGGTTCCCGAACTGCTGAGGCTCAGGGAACTGGCGGGAGAGCTTTTCGAGATGGAGCCCGGACCCTTCGTGCCGCATGTCTCGTTGCTCTACGGACCGGTCGAGCCGGTCGCGAAGGCTGCAAGCCGCGTCGAGACGGCAGCACGCCATGCGGGCAGGGTGGTTCGGTTCGACAGGATCGCCCTGACGAACTCCGCCAATGAGGTGCCGATTGCGGACTGGCGCTGCGTCGACATCGTCGCCCTGGGCGCAGCCTGACACGCGCGGGGCTGCTCAGGCCGCGAGGAACAGGGCCCGCTCGTGGTCGAGATCGACGACGACCGTCTCGCCCGGCCCGACCGGCCGCATGCCGGACTGGTGCGGCACGTCGACCAGCACCTCGTTGTCGCCGATGCGGATGCCGTAGCGGATCGACGCGCCGAGAAATTCGAAATGCATGACCTGGCCGTGCAGGCGCGTGAGACCGGTGGCAAGCGCGCCGTTCGGGCGGCCGATGACGGCGTTCTGCGGACGGAAGACGACCTTTGCACCGGGCGGGAGGGGCGTGCCTGCGGCAACCGGCAGGCGGCCGCCTCCCCTGATCTCGAAGCTGCCCGCGCCCGGCTCGCCATCGAGGATATTGGCCGTGCCGAGGAAATTGGCGACGAAGAGGTTCACCGGACTGTCGTAGAGATCCATGGGCGTGCCGACCTGCTGAACCACGCCGTCGCTCATCACTGCGATGCGGTCGCAGATCGTGTTCGCCTCTTCCTGATCATGGGTCACGAAGATCGTCGTGATTCCGAGCTTCTGCTGCAGCTCGCGCAATTCCCGACGTACCTGAACGCGCATCTTCGCGTCGAGATTGGACAGGGGCTCGTCGAGCAGCAGCACCTTGGGCCGGATGGCGATCGTGCGCGCCAGCGCGACACGCTGCTGCTGGCCGCCCGAGAGCTGCGAGGGCTTGCGGTCCTTCAGGTGCTTCAGGCCGACGAGATCGAGCGCCTGATCGACCCTGACGGCGATCTCGTCGCGCGGCATCCGGCGTTCCTCCAGACCGAAGGCCACGTTGCGGGCAACGCTCATATGCGGCCAGAGGGCGTAGGACTGGAAAACCATGCCGACATCGCGCTTCCAGGGCGGCAGCGTCGAGACATCAGTGCCGCCGACACGCACCAGGCCGGTCTGGGCCGTATTGAAGCCGGCGATGAGGCGCAGGAGCGTGGTCTTGCCGCAGCCCGAGGGGCCGAGAAAGGCGAAGAATTCCCCGGGCTCGACATGAAGATTCACGTCCTTCAGGACATGGGTCGAACCGTAGGACAGATTGACGCCCACGATGTCGATGCCGGCGGCATTGCGACGGATTTCGTCCGAGATGGTCGACATGCTGGTTTCTCCCGGATGCGTACGTTCAGGACTGGCCGGCCTTCGCGGCGCGATCACGCTCGGCCAGAAGGTGCGAGAAATAGGTGGCAATGCCGACGATCAGCACCGCGATGATGCCAAGGGCAGCGCCTGCGCCACGCCCGGCCGGCGACTGCATGAAGACATAGAGCCCATAGGCAAGAGGGGCGTCGGAGTTGTTCTGGACGAGCATCATGGTCGCCGAAAGCTCGACCGCTGCCGTGGCGAAGCTCGTCACGAAGCCGGCCACGATCCCGCCCATCATCAGCGGCACGACAATGCGCCGCAGCGTCCGTGCCTTGGTTGCCCCGAGATTTTCGGCCGCTTCCTCCAGCGACGTGCTGATCTGCTGCATGGCTGCGAAGCAGGCGCGAAGGGCATAGGGCAGCCGCCGGACCGCCAGCGCGATGACGATCATGAACCAGAAGGTGGCGAGCGCCTGGCCGGTGGGCAGCACCACGCCGTAATAGGCGCGAAGATAGCCGATGCCGAGCACCACGCCGGGTACGGCGAGCGCCGCCATGGCGATGTAGTCGAGCCACTGGCGACCGGGTGCGCGGGTGCGCAGGACGAGATAGGCGATGGCGGTGCCCAGCACGACGTCGATCAGGCCCGCCAGCGCGGCATAGGTGAGCGTGTTGGTGATGTACTGGCCGCTCTCGAAGAAAACGCGGGCATAATGCTTCGTCGTATAGGCATCTGGCAGCGGCGAATATGACCAGATCGTCGCGACCGACAGCAGCGCAAGCCCCAGATGGGGGGCGAGGACCAGCGCCAGGATCACGCCGATGATCGTGTAGGCGATCACGCTGTCTCGGGTGGTCATCCGGCGCTTGGCAAGCCCGCCGCCGCCGCGCTGCACCGTGGCGTAGTCGCGCCCCCGCGTCGCCAGCGA